>CAYGOW010000134.1:0-541 GCA_964351425.1 uncultured Roseivirgaceae bacterium | reverse complement strand
AGCGAACTTTGATCTGATCACCCGGCCGGTTGCGGGCAACCATTTCCTGCAATTCACTAACGTTGGTTACGGGTATCTCATCAATAGCAATTATGACATCTCCCTGGAGAATGCCCGCTTCTTCGGCCGCACTGTTATCATTCACGTAATTAACGAAAACCCCATTGACGACAGTCAGGTCCTGGTCTTCGGCAATTTGGGCATTGACATCCCCGATACCGATACCCAGAAGACCTCGTTGTACCTTGCCGAATTCCAACAGGTCATTCATTACCTTTTTTACCAAGGCCACCGGTACCGCGAATGAATACCCCGCATAACTTCCGTTTGGCGTGGCAATGGCCGTATTGATCCCAACCAATTCACCTCTAAGGTTAACCAGTGCCCCACCACTGTTGCCGGGGTTGACGGCCGCATCGGTCTGTATAAAGGATTCAATTTGCAGGTTGTTGCGGTCCCGCAGAAGACCAATCTTTCGGGCTTTGGCTGTTACAATGCCTACGGCTACGTTAGAGTTTAAATAAAAAGGGTTGCGTATTGC
>CAYGOW010000133.1:0-8887 GCA_964351425.1 uncultured Roseivirgaceae bacterium | reverse complement strand
TAGTCATTTCACGTTTGCTGAAAAAGCTGGAGCAGGAAGGCAAAATCGAGCAACAACGCAACAAAATTGAAATCCTCTGATATTTCAATGTCTACCCGTCCTATGCGGTTCAATTGAAGGAAAAGACAAAATCAGCTTATTTTCAGGCTATTGAAAGTGTAGTCAAATCATTGTTTAATTACTTCCGGGGCACTTTTTTACAGGGCATGTAACAAATGTTACAAACTCTCGCGCAACATCCCCGTAAAATTGTAGGATAATTGACAAAGGAAAAACTGAAATAATATGGTTATAAAACAATTCTTCGATGATGCATTAGCACACAGTAGCTATGCAATTGCAAGTGCAGGAAAAGTTGCGTTGGTAGACCCGGCCCGGGATACCGCTCCTTATGAAGCGTTCGCAAAGGAACATAACGCACAAATTGAAGCTGTATTTGAAACTCACCCGCATGCGGATTTTGTAAGTTCCCACCGGGAATTTCAGAAACGCCTCGGGGCAAAGGTTTATATTCACCCGAAAGCAGGTGTGAAATACGATTACCAGCCATTGGAGCACGGCCAGGAAGTACAGGTTGGGGATGTCATTATTCGCGCCCTTTTTACACCAGGTCATTCTCCCGATCACAACAGTTATCTATTGCTGGATAAGGATGGCACGAAGAAGGCCGTGTTTACCGGAGATTCCCTTTTTGTAGGAGACGTGGGACGACCAGATCTTCGGGAGGGAGTTGGCAATATTCAGGCGAGTCGACAGGACCTTGCTGCTATGATGTATAATAGTATCAATACGGTTTTTGATAAGTTGCCTGATGAAGTCGTGGTATATCCTGCTCACGGTGCGGGATCGCTCTGCGGCAAAAACCTGAGTACTGATTTACACAGTACCATCGGAAGGGAGAAAAAGACCAACTGGGCTTTCCAATTTGATGATGAACAAAAATTTATTGAAAGCTACCTGGAAGGACAGAGTTTTATCCCGAAATATTTCCCATATGATGTGGATTTGAACAGAGAAGGGGCGGATACACTGGAGAATTCAGTTTCAGGTGTATCACGGCTTAAAAGCAAAGACGAGGTCCGGGAAAACGTTGTTATTATTGATGTTCGTCCGGCAGAACAGTTTAAAGCGGGTCATTATTCCGGTGCGATTAATATCATGGCTGGTGAAAAAGATAAGTTTGAAACCTGGCTTGGTTCAATCGTTGCCCCGGATGAGGCGTTTTATCTGGTCGCGGAGAATGAAGAGCAGCTGCAAAAAGTTATTTTCAGAACGGCTAAAATTGGGTATGAAACGCAATTGGCAGGCGGACTTATCTATGACGGCACAGGAAAGGCATCTTCCGAGATTATTGATATCAATGATTTTACGGCCAATCCTGAAAAATATACCATCGTAGATATTCGTAATGCAAGTGAAGTCAAAGGCAACAAGATTTTTGATTCTTCCATTAACGTTCCGTTGTATGATTTGAGACAGCGTAGTAGTGAAATACCAACCGATAAACCGGTCGTAGTACATTGTGCCGGGGGCTATCGCTCCGCAGCCGGTAGTTCAATATTGGAAAATGCACTGAATGTTACCGTTTTCGATTTGAGCGAAGCAGTGAAGGAATTTCAGCAAGTGGATGCGTAAACGGAAATGATTAGGATCAGAGCAATGAAATGTATGTTGCGCTAAAAAATAACCCCCGGAATTTTCCGGGGGTTATTTTTTTATACCATAAGGCAAGGACGGATTAATTTTTACCGGATCAACTGCCGTTTTCCAGTTTATTTTTCAGCCGCATAAGGTCTTCATCCTGTCTTTTTTGAAAAGGCTTTTTGAGCAATGGCTTAAGAATTTTAAAACTAAATGCCTTCATACGTACCTGACTGTCCATTTGTACGCGAGTGACCGAAGGGGAATCTTCCTGAAGTCGCGTAGCTATAGAATAATCCATCATGGGATGCTCCAGGACAATGTCGATAGCGGTCGGGGGATTGCTCTCAATGACTGTTTCGGTCATGATGAAGGGCTTGCCGCGTTCTGTATAGGTATGTTTGGCTTTGGCCCCTTTCGTGGCAGGAGTACCGGAAAGTTGTTCGGTAGCCGTATATCCCTGCTGCCATTCTTTCATACAGGAGGTGTCGTTCATATATTTCCAGACCTTTTCCACAGGCTGGTTAATGAGAATGCTGGAGGTCAGTTTCATAGGTGAAAGTTAGCTAAATACATTTGATCCTGCCAGACACTTTTGATTTGGCTGCTAATTTGCCAATAAGAGTACATATGGAAGGACTAAAGCACTCTTATATAACAGGATACTGATGAATTTGTATCTTTAGGCAAATCTCAGTTGTCTATGAATACATATGATCTTGTGGTCATTGGTGCTGGTCCTGCAGGCTACGCCGCCACCATGCGAGCTCTTGATTTTGGCAAAAAAGTACTTTTGGTTGAACGAAGCCGTATAGGAGGAGCCGGTGTGACCAATGGCGCGTTGTCGTCTAAAACCTGGTGGGAGATTTCCAGGGAAATCAGGCAGTTCCATACCAACCTCAAGCGCTTTAATATTCATCGGCCGGAGGTAAATTTCAAGGAGGTTAAAGAGGAAGTACGGCGTGCTGTCGAACAGCGGGTGCTACAGCTTGAAGATCATCTGACCCTTCTCCGAACCTCTGAGAAGTTTAAGGACTGTCTGAGTTACATTCAGGGAGAGGCGATATTAACTTCCCGGCATGAAGTAGCAATCACCACACCGGAGGGTGTACTTGATGTATACGCGGAGAATATAATACTGGCTACGGGAAGTAAACCCAGGCATTTGCCAGATGTGACTGTTGATGAAAAGATTATCATGACCAGTGATGGCATCGAACATATGGATGCACTGCCCAAGAGCATTGTAATTGTTGGTGCCGGCGTCGTGGGATGTGAATACGCCACTATTTTATCTTCTTTCTCCGGAATTCAGGTAAATCTAATTGATAAAGGGGAGCACATTCTCCCTTTTGAAGACTCCGATGTTGTCAATATTATTGAGCGCAACCTCGAACAGGCCGGGGTTCACATACACCGTAATTCGACCCTTGCCAGGATGGATGTCAAAGATGGACATGTTTCCTATGAACTGGCTTATTCGGATGGGTCCAGGGAGATATTTCATGTTGAAAAAGCATTGATCAGTATTGGACGTGAACCGAACTATAACGGGCTATGGCCAAATGATCTGGACATTGAAATAACGCCACGGGGTATAATGAATGACGATACGCGGACTGCGGAAGCAAATATATATGCCATAGGAGATCTGACTGCGGATATAGCCCTGGTGAATGTCGGCGAACTGGAAGGGCGTCATGCTGTTGAAAAGATGTTTGGGCAGCCAAAGCGTACGTTGATGTATGAGAATATTAGCACGATCATGTTCCTTAATCCGGAAGTAGCAGGTGTCGGTCTGAATGAAACCAAGGCAAAGGCAAGGAAGTTATCCTATCGCGTTGCTTCGCTTGACTACAGTGTGATTCCAAGAGCCATTGCCAAACGAAATACCCAAGGCTTTATCAAGCTATTGGTAACTGATGATGAGGAAATGAAAGTTCTTGGGATGCGAGTTGTAGGCAATCATGCATCCAGTGCCATACAGGCAGTAGCCCTATTAATCAGCATGGATAAAGGAATCGAAGAACTGGCTGAATGTGTACATCCACACCCATCCATTACGGAGGGAATTCAGGAATGTGTACGTATGCTGTTGGGTAAGTCCATGATGAAACCGGATGCCATGGATGCGCGAATTAGTTGTCGCCGATATTGTGATGGTGTTTACCAAAATCTGGACGTCAACGGCTTTTTTTAGTCCTTACTTGTAAAATTCCGCCATCTCGGAAATTGGCCGGCGTGATAGCTTGGGGACATAAGCGTCGTCAGCCGGATACCCAACGGGAATGAGAAGGAAAGGTCGTTCGTTCTCAGGCCGTTTCAATATTTTAGTCAGGAAATTCATCGGGCTCGGAGTATGGGTCAAAGCCACCAGTCCGGCCTGGTGAATGGCTGTAAGCAGAAAGCCACAAGCGAGCCCCACGGATTCATTCACATAATAATTGGTATGCTTTTTCCCTTCATCATCGAGTTCATAAGCTTTTTTAAATACGATGATCAGGTAAGGGGCAATTTCAAGAAAAGGTTTGTGCCAGTCAGTTTGCATGGGCTTTAAATCTTCCAGCCACTCTTCGCTCATACGTTTGGAATAGCTTTCGTGCTCTTCTTTTTCTGCTGCCTCACGAATTTGCTGTTTAATTTCAGGATTGGAAACTACGCAAAAAGTCCAGGGTTGTTTATGGGCACCTGAGGGGGCACTGGATGCCGTAAGCAATATATTTTCAATCACTTTCATGGGTACCGGACGATCTGAAAAATCTCGTACCGAACGGCGTTTATCCATGAGTTCGTAATAGGACTTGCTCCGTTGGATTGATTCTTCGGTGTTTATATCCTGGCCGGTATAATGCACAAACGGATATCCATTGATTACTTTTTCATCCATACATCAAAAATCTGAATTTACCATGACATAAATTGTAGCCATGTTGACATTATTTATGTCGCTCCAAAAGAACCTGAATGACTTCATCCAGTGTATATCCCTTCTTAGCCAGAAGAACAAGAAAATGGTAAGTCAGGTCAGCAGCTTCCCCGAGAAAAAGCTCTTTGTTATCATCTTTGGCCTCGATTACGAGCTCCACCGCCTCCTCACCAACTTTCTGCGCTACCTTATTAATCCCCTCTGCCATGAGCTGGTTTGTATAGGATCCTTCTACAGGATTATTGATTCGGTCGTGAATAATATTCTCCAGAAACCCCAGGTCCTGCGCATCGTTCTTATCTATAAAACAAGTCTTTGCGCCGGTATGACAGGTAGGGCCTTCGGGTTGTGCTTTGATCAGGATGGTGTCCTGATCGCAGTCAATACGAATTTCAGTAGCCTTGAGAAAATTCCCTGAGGTTTCGCCCTTCGTCCAAAGCCGATCCTTGCTGCGGCTAAAAAAAGTCACCTTACCCGTTTCACGTGTTTTGTTGAAGGCTTCTTGATTCATATAACCCAGCATCAGAATATTTTTGGTACGATTATCCTGGATAATGGCAGGGACCAATCCTTTGGAAAAATCAGGAGGTGTATCAGGTGCAAAATTCAGCATGGCGTAAAAATACGAAAGTCCGAATTAATCGGACACGTTTCTGGAAATTAGGTCAGCGAAATGGGCTTATAGTTTTTATTGTAGAAAAGCTTCAGAAACACCATCGTCACATGACTTTCATTGGTGATTTTGTTGTTTTGAAAGAACGCCTCGAGATTTTTGAATCCGCTGATTTTACGAAATTGTGTAGCTGTGAAGGATTTGAAACTCATGTGCCATGCATCAAAGTTTCTTTTTTCCAGGTACCCTTCGATAATGACACTGACTTTCTTGTGACGTGGATCCTGTGAGATTTTCCCGAATATTTCGTTGACATCTTCCTTTCTGCCTTCCAATACCTGGAGAAACTTGCCGTCAATGTATAGCAGCATTCCCGTGACATCTCTTTTTTGATTATTGATGCGACAGGTGTCAAGCAAATCGTTTAACTGACTTTGTGTAAAGGGTTCATTAGCGTAGCTAACGTACATGAGGTAATAATACACGGCAATGATCGGACGATGTAAGAGTAAGGTACGATCATTATTTAATAACACCAATAAGGATGGCTACAAAAGTGGCTTGAGCACATCCATGATGTTATTAGCAACAATTTCATGTCCTTCCTGGTTGGGGTGAATGCCGTCGGGTTGGTTTAGGGATTTATCTCCTGCTACACCATCCAACAGGAAGGGAAGAAGCGTCGCGTCATTCTTTTTAGCCAGCTCCGGAAAAATTTTCTGAAAGTTTTCTGCATACTCCGGCCCCATATTCGGAGGGACCATCATGCCGGCAATGATAATCTTTACATCGGGATTTTTTTCCTTTGTCTTATCTATGATTGCCTGTAGATTTTGCCTGGTTTGCTCGAGTGGCAGGCCCCTTAGCCCATCATTGGCCCCAAGTTCAAGTACCATAATATCGATGGGCCTTTTCAAAATCCAGTCAATCCGGCTTTTTCCACCCGCACTCGTTTCACCACTCAGTCCAGCATTGATGATGGTATAATTCCCACCCATTTCATTCAGTCTTTTCTCCACCAAGGCAGGAAAAGCCTGCTCTCTGGATAACCCATAGCCGGCTGTCAGACTATCCCCAAAAAAGAGTATCACTTTTTCTTCTTGTTGAAAGCCAACAAGCAACGGGAATGATAAACAGGCGATGCTTAAAAATATTCTTTTCATATTACAGGTTTTATTCTACCACTTATCAAAAATTGGTCCGAGATTCAGACCTTTTATATAAATGTTTAAACTATTATGTTGTTTTTTCGCTATTAATACAAGGATTAACGCAAAAGCACCGCGAAATAATATGGAAAACATCCTAAGTGTTGAAAATCTTACCAAAAGGTTTATGTCCGGAAACCGCGAATTAACGGTTCTGGACAGTATAACTTTTAATCTGCGCAAAGGTTCATCTTTATCAATAGTTGGCCCATCAGGAAGTGGAAAAACCACCCTACTGGGCTTATGTGCCGGCCTGGACACGCCAACGGAAGGCAATGTAACCCTGGCGGGAATCAA
The DNA here is from genome assembly GCA_964351425.1 of uncultured Roseivirgaceae bacterium. GTDB lineage: Bacteria > Bacteroidota > Bacteroidia > Cytophagales > Cyclobacteriaceae > JAUILA01. The sequence goes on along the minus strand of CAYGOW010000133.1, from coordinate 2,202 downwards.
GTTGAATGCACTGGATGAAGATGACAGGGCCTTTATGCGTAATAAGCACGTAGGGTTTATTTTTCAAAACTTCCAGCTGCTACCTACTCTCACGGCCGAGGAAAATGTCTTAATTCCACTGGAGTTACGCGGTGAGCGACCGAATAAAAAAATGGCGCGTGAGTTACTTAACCGGGTAGGATTAGGTGAACGAGCTACTCACTATCCGTCACAGCTTTCAGGCGGCGAACAACAGCGGGTAGCCATGGCGCGGGCATTTATTACCCAACCTGAGATTCTTTTCGCGGACGAACCGACCGGGAACCTGGATGAAAGCACTGCCAATACAGTTACCGAATTACTGTTTACGCTGAACAGGGAAGCCGGAACCACTCTGGTCCTCGTTACGCACAACAAGGAATTGGCGTCATTTACAGAACGTATTCTTGAGCTTCGCGGAGGACATCTGATTAAGGATTCAGCCCATATTGCCGGATGATTGATTACATAATTAAACTTAAACGGCCCAAACGGTCGGTTTGGAAAGATGGATTTGTCTGGAGAATGGCGTGGCGGGATGCGCGTCATAATATCTACAGACTTTTTCTTTTTGTGTCATCGGTTATCATAGGCATTGCTGCGCTTGTTTCCATAAATTCTTTCAATATTAACCTTCAGGCCAATATTGATAATCAGGCCAAGGATCTCCTTGGGGCAGATTTCGTTATCAGTGCCTCAGAAGAATTTAATGAAGAGCTTGCTACGGCTATGGATTCGGTTGGCGGGAAACAGGCATCTGAAGCCACGATGGCCTCCATGGTCCGTTTCATGACGTCCACGCCAGGTACCCGATTAATCAGGCTGGTTGCTATGGAAGGAGATTTTCCTTTTTATGGTGAGGTAGAGGCGACTCCGGGAAACACCCTTGATTTAATGAATCAAAGCCGAAGTGCCATGCTCGATCAGAACCTTGCCTCTCGTTATGATGCAAGTTCGGAAGATTCCCTGACTGTTGGCAGCCTGACTTTTAAGGTAGCTGGTGAGGTAACGAAAATACCCAATGGAGGCGGGGTGCAATCCACCTTTACGCCCTCCGTGTATATTGACAAGGAATGGCTTGATTCCACGGGACTTGTGCAGTATGGAAGCCGTATTACCTACAAGCGCTACTTTGCATTTGACAGTGAGGAAGAGGTGCAATCTGCACTGGAAACCCTACGTCCGCTGGCCAGGAAATTTGGCTATTCGGTAGATGATGTAGAAGAGCGTAAAGACGATCTGGGCAGGGGTTTTGAAAATTTGTATCGCTTCTTTAGTCTGCTGGCATTTGTGGCGCTTATTCTTGGTAGTATTGGTGTTGCCAGTTCTATTCATATTTACATCCGCGAAAAACGGAGTACCGTGGCGGTATTGAGGTGCATCGGTGCGAGCGGCTGGCAGACCTTTTATATATTCCTGATTCAGGCCATTGTACTCGGCATTGTAGGAAGTATGATCGGGGTTTTTATAGGACTATTTTTGCAGTATTCCCTTCCCTTATTGTTGGCAGATTTTATTCCACTTGATCTCCAGATTGGTGTGGCCTGGGGAGCTATTGCGAATGGATTGGTTATGGGTATTGTCATATCCATACTCTTTTCACTTTTGCCTCTCCTGAGCATTCGCTTCATTCCACCGTTATCAGTATTAAGGACCAATACCGGGCAGCTTAAACGTCGAAGTAAAGCGACTATCAGTGTAGGGATACTCATTATTCTCTTCCCATTCCTTGTGGCCACATATCAGACGCGGGATTTGCTGATGGGGTTTTCGTTTTTCGCAGGGCTTATGGGCGCATTTCTGGTGCTTACCGGACTTGCCTATGTTCTTATGTGGGCGGTAAGAAAATATTTTCCGTCCCGGGCTGGATTTATTCTCCGCCAAAGCCTGGCGAATTTATTCAGGCCAAACAACCAGACACATGTTTTGATGGTTGTCATTGGCTTGGGTGTGTTTCTTATTGCCACGCTGCAGATTGTGCAAAATTCACTGTTGAACCAAGTTGAGTTTGTCGGGCAGGACAATCAATCGAACACTATTCTTTTTGATATTCAACGGGAGCAAAAAGACGGGGTTGTTGAACTGACTAGTGACAATGGGTTGCCCATAAATCAGGTGGTTCCGATTGTGACTACCCGTCTGAGCAAAGTTAAAGGCAAGACTGTAGCTGAAATCCAACAGGAC
>CAYGOW010000132.1:4110-8905 GCA_964351425.1 uncultured Roseivirgaceae bacterium | reverse complement strand
AAGTCATATCAAGCCAACCAACACTGAGGCCATAATCCGTGCTGCTCATAAAATACAGGTACTTGCCGGATTTATCCCAGGCCGGAGCCGAACTGTTGGCTAATCCGTCCGTTATTTGAACAGCTTCTCCCGTTTCCAGTGAATAGGCAAAGATGGCGGCATATTCACTCTCCAGCCGCTTGGCATAGGCTATGTACTTTGAATCCGGGGACCATTCGGGATAAATAATCCGCAGCGGATGAGCAAACCCTTCATTATCTACTTTTTTGATAACTCCGGAGGCTATCGATACTACCCAAAGTGTCCTGTCCGCATCACCAAAACTGATATGTTTACTATCCGGCGACCACTCCGGTGTATAAAAGAATGTAGCACCGGGAATAGCAATTGTTTTATAATGCGCTCCGTATTGATCCGTAATTACCAGTTGATATTCACCGCTGGCATCACTGAAATAGCTAATCCATTGGCCATCCGGTGACCAGGCCGGAGAGCGCTGTGCACTGCCTTCCAGGGAAGTTAGATTTCTGGGACTTCCTTTCTCGGCCGGTACACTGACTATTTCGCCGTGCGTTTCGAATACAGCACGCTTGCCATTGGGTGAAATGGCCGCTGACTGAATCTGATTTCCACCATTAATCCAATGGGGACGCATCCAGGGGAAGTCGCCCAAAACCTGTATGGATTGCTTTTGCGGCGATCCGCCCGGAGTCATTGTGTACAAGTAGCCACCCATATCAAAAATGAGTGATTCCCCATCTGTAGCAAGGGATTTTATATCAAATTCCGTGTAGCGAGTGACTTGCTGCAAGTCGCCGCTAGCCACGGAATACTTCCATATATTCTTCAGGTTATCACGATCTGAAAGAAAATAAATATCATCACCTAGCCACACCGGAGATCGGTCATCACTATTCTCCCAGGGCAATTCCGTCACCGCGTAGGTAGCCATATCAAAAATGCGTATTGGGTTGTTCTGTCCCCCGCGATAGTTTCTGAACTCCGATTCCCATCGCAGGATCATTTCATAAACCATCTGCTTGCCATCCGGAGAGAAGTCGCCATCGACAGCACGCGGGAGAATAAATCGCTCCGGAAAATCTCCATCGGGTGATACCGTCCACAATTGATCCGGAATGGATATAGGCGCACGGGTCCGACCGGAGGTAAAGACAATTTTTGTTCCGTCAGTAGTCCAGCCGATAGGAGAATCCCCCAGCGGGTGCCAGGTTAGACGCTTCGGTACACCACCTTCTACCGGGACCACATATACATCGGTATTCCCGTCATATTGCCCGGCAAAAGCAACGAGCCGCCCATCCGGAGAAAACTGCGGGTCACTTTCGACGCCCGGAAACGAGGTAAGCCTACGCGCACCATTATCTGCACCTGATTTGATCCAAAGGTCACCTCCGTAGGCAAACACAATGTTATCTTTGTAAATATCAGGTTGACGTAAAAGACGGGTTTCCTGGGCCAGGCCAAGGAGTGGAACAAGCAGGAATAAGGTAACTAGTAAACGCATGGTGACGATGGATTTAAGTGATGAGACACAAATTAGCAAATTTACTCATGCCATGTGCCTCATTGACGGGGAATCCTTTATATTTGAGATATGTTCAAAGCAATTTCCGGCGATAGCTCCTACGAAATCACTTTTGAAGGAGATCAAATGTTCCTGGATGGAAAACCCTTCTCATGGGATATCAGCAAGATTGGTGACCGCCAGTTTCATATCATTCGCGATTCAATTTCCTATAATGTTGAGATCCTGGAAGAAACCGGACAGGAAACTACCATACGCGTGAACGATCATATCATCCAGGTACAAACCAAAGATAAAATGGATCTCCTGTTAGAGCGTCTTGGTATGGACAAAGCGCTTGATGAGGTAATCAATGATGTTAAGGCCCCCATGCCTGGTCTTATTTTAAAAGTCGAAGTGGAAGACGGCCAGGAAGTAAAAAAAGGCGATCCGCTCATGATTCTTGAAGCCATGAAAATGGAAAATGTCATTAAAGCGGCAGGCGAAGGGAAAGTGCTGTCCGTGAAAGTAAAAGAAGGCGATACAGTGGAGAAAAACCAGGTACTTATACAATTTTGATCATGGTGCCGCTGATTTTCCCCTGTGAATTTTATATTTGTATCAACATATACCCAAGCTCCTGACCCTCCTATGAAATATAAACGTATACTTCTGAAATTAAGTGGAGAGGCATTAATGGGCTCCCAGCAATATGGGATCGACCCGAAACGCCTCAATCAATACGCAACGGAAATTAAAGAAGTAGCAGCACGTGGAGTTGAAGTGGCCATTGTCATTGGGGGAGGAAATATTTTCAGAGGGGTACAGGCTGAAGCCTCAGGCATCGAACGCGTGCAGGGTGATTACATGGGCATGCTGGCCACTGTGATCAACGGCATGGCTTTGCAAAGCGCTCTGGAAAGTAATGGGAGTTATACGCGCCTGATGTCAGGGCTCAACATGGAGCAGGTATGTGAACCGTTTATTCGACGCCGCGCTATTCGTCACCTGGAAAAAGGTCGGATTGTTATTTTCGGGGCAGGGATCGGCAACCCGTATTTCACAACGGATTCAACCGCCAGCCTTCGGGCTATAGAAATACAAGCGGACGTCGTGCTGAAAGGCACACGTGTGGATGGGGTCTATACAGCAGATCCTGAGAAGGATCCTTCAGCCACGAGATATTCTCAGCTGACATTTCAGGAAGCTTATGAAAAAAACCTGAACGTAATGGACATGACAGCGTTTACTCTCTGCATGGAGAATGGACTTCCGATTATTGTATTTGACATGAACAAACCAGGCAACCTTCTGAAAATTCTTGAAGGCGAACAAGCCGGCACATTAATTCAATCGTAGCATTCAACCCGTAAACTGACTATTTCTATGGAAGAAATTACTATGTTCCTCGATGAAGCACAAGAGATGATGGACAAATCCGTCAGGCATTTGCACGCTGAATTGGGTAAAATTCGTGCGGGCAAAGCCTCTCCGTCCATGCTGGACGGCATCCAGGTTGAATATTATGGTGCTCCAACGCCATTAAATCAGGTGGCATCGGTCACTACGCCCGATGCGCGAACTATATTTATCAAACCCTGGGAGAAAAAAGTTATTTCTGATATCGAACGGGCGATTATCAATAGTGACCTCGGTCTTAATCCGCAGAATGACGGGGAACAGGTAATTATCAATATTCCGGTACTTACGGAAGAACGCCGTCAGGTCCTGGTGAAGCAGGCACGGCATGAAGGTGAACAGGCACGGATCAGTATCCGGAATGTGCGCAAAGAAATCAATGATTCGCTCAAACAACTACAAAAAGAGGGTGCGGCCGAAGATGATGTGAAACGTGCTGAAGATAAGGTGCAGGAAATCACAGACGCACACAATAAAAAGGTTGACGAGATCCTGGCCAAGAAGGAAACTGAAATTATGACTGTCTGATCCGATCAGAAAATGTCATCCAGGTTGGTAGCAATGCCTACCCGTACGCCCCAATCATAATATTTTCCATCTATAAAGGATGTGACCGCCTCCAGGCGTATCACTCGGAATATATAATTTATTCCATAGCCTAATTCAGTGTAATGATTGGCTGCATCATTATACAAATAGTTCGTAAAAAACCCTTCCCGAACGCCGGCGAGCCTTACAAGGGGTATCCGCGTGAGTAGAAATTTTCTAAACTGATAATGCAGGTGACCTGTGAGGTATTCGCTATTGAAACTGTATTGGTAATAGGGAAGTAAGCGGTAGCTTTTAACAGGGTCCGAGGTAATGAAAGGGGTTCGGTTTCCTGCGAAATGTTTGAAATCTATCAAATAATCAGGTTTATCCGATCCCGGAAAGAAGCCCGCACTGGCAGCTACGTCCACAAATCCCTGTATCCCGATTTTAAAACTATGCGAAAAGGCGGCCTCAAGCTGGTTAAAGTCTGTATCGCCAAGGCCTCTGCGATAAAGGAAACTTAACGTTGGAGAAGAACCCCCGATGGGTCGTTTTACTCCATTGTAAATTCTGTACTTCAGCCAGGGTCGGTAATCCGCCTTGGCTGATAAAATTACCGCCTCATGTTCGTCGAATCGTGTGTCTTCAAGAATTTCGTTTTCCGGTGCATTGGAGGTCAGATCATCAGACTCTCCAAACGAGTAATCCGTTGTGTTTTCCAGGAACCTTCTTCTGGCAAATTCTCCGGCAAACTGGAAATTTACTTTGTCGCCACGTTTCCTGATTTCAAAGTCCACAAAATCCTTTTCATAGATCTTCATGTAATTCTCCCCGACCACCAGACTGAAGAACGTATTCATCAAAGGATGGATGGGTTCTTCTTCATTAAACTGGGCAAAATATCTTCCCGCGGTGAGCTTTAAGTCCGTCCTTTTTGACCGTGGCCCGAAGCCGTATTCCGTTTCAACTTGTCCGTTCCAGGCTTCTCTTGAAAATCCGTACCGAATATACGGTCTGATACGCAGCCAGCTCTTGGCGTCATTGTCAAAGTTGCGGTACCAGGCGAAGCGGTATCGCAAGTTGAAGCCATCCACCGTATTGTAATTAGGATAGATCATGTAGATCAGGAAATTGCCCTTGCCCGCCGGATAGCTGTTCCCAAGAAGGATGTCCTGGGGCTTGAACCCGGCGTGATATTTCTTTTTAAGCGTATCGCCCTCTGACTCCTGTTGTTGAACAAGTGCCAGGCTGTCGGTTTTTTGGTACCCTTTTATCTCTTCCGTACTCAAAGGAACGGGTCGATTGGTAGCCCAAAAAACA
>CAYGOW010000132.1:0-4100 GCA_964351425.1 uncultured Roseivirgaceae bacterium | reverse complement strand
ATCGAATCCACCTTGAAGGAACGGTTCACAATGACTTCCGGGTCTTCCTGCTCCTCCCGTTCTATTTTCTCATATTCCTTCAGGACCTTGCGCAATTGTTTCCGGGTGACTTCCTTTCCATCCTGCAATTGTTCCTGCACCTCCAGCATGGATTTACTCATCCCGGATGATTCCAGCTTTTCGGCCAATTCTTCCTCAACCTTTTCATCTATCACGGTAAATTCCATTTCAAGATCCGGGTTGAGGGTCACATCATAGTCGCTTACGCTGGCCAGATAATTTCCTTCAAATTCAAATCCAAAAACCTTTCCGGTCACCGTATAATTGTGCGAAACAGGAAGCCAGGCATTCTCACGGATCGGAGAATAAATTTGCCGGATATGAAAATTGATGCCCAGTTTCATCACATCCATCTCCAGTGAATGAATACTCCAGAGATCTTCGACAATATTTATCGTCCCTTCAAACACATTATCGCCTTTGGAGCGTGGAATCACCCGGATCCGGCTTACCTCAAATCCCTGGTCTTCAAAAGTCCCGAGGTATTCAAACCGGTAGTAGGAAAAGGCCTTGGGCGAAAGGGGCGAAACCGAATTAGCTAATTCAGGATCGTAGAACGACCCATTGATATAGCCATTGGGACTGCCATTTTTCATGCCCTCCCCGCTGGTACGAATAGATACAACCCGCTCACTGTAGGTATCAGGTCGCGTATATTTTATTTCAGAAATTGATTCGGTCACAAATACCTGGTTCAAATCCACACCCTCTTTCTTCAAAGTTCCCTTCATAAAGAAAGGTGCGTCCTTTAACTGGCCGGTCCCTTTTATGTAGACACTGGCGGAATATTCATCAATAAATTGTGTGTGATATTTTGCCTTGGCAATTGCCTTTCGCATGATGGTATATGCAGGATCTTCCTTGCCGGCAATAATTCTGACATCCTGTAAAACAATGACCTGTGGCTCCAGCTTGACGGAGACTTCTTTATATCCCTCGCCGACTTCAATCTGACGGGTCAGCGTCTTATAGCCCATGTACTGAAATGAAACCGTGTAAACACCTGGCGGCAGATCAATTTTGAACAAGCCTTCACCGTTACTGGTGGTACCATTATTAATTTCTCGTACAAAGATGGTGGCGAATGCCATGGGTGTGTTATTCTCATCTTTAATCGTCCCTGTGATGCCACCGCCAATGGCGGGAAGGGTGATTAAAAGGAGAATAATAAACAGAATGCTTCTCATAAGATTTAGTTGCTTGTCGGTAAGACGAACAAACTCGTCTAAAAGTTGCAAGGGGTATATCAGTTTATTGATAAAATTTCTTTCCATGGATCATTTCCGCCACGGCTTCAGGCACAAGGTAACGAATTGACTTTCCGTTTTTTATGCATTTACGAATATATGTTGCAGAAATATCGAGCAGTGGTGCTTCTACGATAGTCACCTGTTCATGCTTCATAAGTTCATGTGTGTCGTTCCCGGGACGGATGTATACATACAAGCCGTAATTATCCAGGATTACCTGGTGGTTTTTCCATTTATGGAAAGAGGGCAGGTTATCGCTGCCTATAATAAGTCTGAACTTGTAATCAGGAAATTTATCGGTGAGGTAAGTGAGCGTATCCACTGTATAGCTCGGTCGCGGCATATTGAATTCAACATCCGTTACATCGAGGTTATAATTATCATGGATGGCTGCCCGTACCATGTCGAATCGATCGAATTCATGGAGTAAATGCTGCTTCTTTTTAAAGGGATTTTGTGGAGATACAACGAACCATACCTTGTCAAGATCGGTGTTTTCAGCCATAAGATTGGCGATGATAAGATGACCAATGTGGATGGGGTTAAACGAACCAAAGAACAAGCCGACTTTCATGCCGGTACGCCGATAAAATTATTAACCAACGCTTCGGCTTCTTTGAGCGTTGTCTCCAGGTCATTATTTACGATCGTAACGTCAAATTGATCCTCAAAAGACATCTCAAATTCAGCTTTAAACAATCGTTGCGACATACTGTCATCTGTTTCTGTATGCCTGCGTTTTAGCCGCTCACGTAAAGCCTCCAGCGACGGGACCCGAACGAAGATTGCAAGTGCCTGATCTCCAAAGTACTCTTTCAGGTGAAGGCCTCCTTTAACATCCACGTCAAAAATGACGTGTTTGACACTGTCCCAAATACGCTGAATTTCAGATTTTAGGGTACCATAAAAATTACCCGAATAGACCTCCTCCCATTCAATGAATTCATCATTATCGATTTTTTGCTTGAATTCAGCCGGAGTAAGAAAATAATAGTCCCGGCCATTTTCTTCCGACCGGCCGCGTTTATCCCGGGTACAGGCAGAAATAGAAAACCCTAAATTCGGGTTGGTTTTCAGCAAATGTCTGACAATAGTTGTTTTCCCTGCACCTGACGGAGCAGAAAATATCACGGCTTTTCCTTGCGGCATTATTCTGCGGCTTTAAAAATACGCGACTTGATTTCTTCTTTGAGCTCTGCCGGTAAACGCTTGTCTTTACAGTTTTTCTTTAACCTGTCCCGTATTACCTGGTCGAGATTATAAATCTCATAATAAGGCATGCAATTTTGTAAATGCTCCTGGAATATGGCTGTTTCCTCCTGATTGGCTTCTCCGTCCAGAACAAGGTGGAGAATTCTGAGACATTCATTGTGATCCGGCTTCTGAAATTCAGGCTTATCGGAAGATCCCTGATCTTGTGAATCCGTAGAAGTATGTGGCATAGTCTACTATTTGTTGTAACCCATTTTTTTCGCGTAGTCGTTTAGCTTCTCTTTGAGTAAGTTCCGGGCCCTGTGCAGCCTTGATCTTACGGTGCCTATCGGGATGTCCAGGATCTTCGCCATTTCATCATATTTAAATCCCTCAAGGTCGCAAAGAATAATTACCGTCCTGAAATCGACATCCAGAGAATTCAGGGCATTGGAGATTTCATCTCCCAGCATATCCTGAACGGTGTCGACCCTCAGATCAGTAGTTATAGCACTGTCAACATCATCCGAGTTGTAAAAAGTTTCAACCTCCTGGTAATCTACCTTCGCAGGTTGCTTGCTCTTTTTTCGAAAGTCATTGATGAAACTGTTCTTCAGTATTCGGAACAACCATGCTTTTGCATTAGTTCCTTTTTCGAAAGAGGTAATAAACCGGTATGCTTTCAGGTAGGTGTCCTGCACCAAATCCTTCGCATCGTCTTCATCAAATGTCAATCGATAGGCAAAATTATACATAGAGTCCATGTGAGGAAGAAATTCTTTATCAAAGATTACTTCCTTTTCTCTTTGCGTATAACTTTGTCGCGCGGATTCTGACATTGGGTCAAAAATAGTAATTATGTTAATTTAATTCAGAATTAAGTGTTCTTTCCTTTCTATATACGAAGGAAAACCTTCATTCCGTTTTGTTTCTTTAAAGATTCCCGCAAAAAGGGTACCTTTTTGTCATTAAGTGGACAACTTGTCATTACTAATAATATATTATAGCGCATTTTGTTAAAAGAATATCACGATTTCTTCACGAATGGGTAAAATTCTGAAATACAAGGGCTGGAACCTCCTGGATACCGGATATTTCCCATCAGAAAAAGTGAAGGATTTATTTGATGCCATTCAATCCGGGAAGTTTAACCAGGGACAATTTCTTAAAAACCACCACCGCAGTAAGGTCCGGCGATTTCACTACGAGGAAAAGGAATTGGTAGTGAAAACTCCCCTCGAAAAAAATCAACGTCACTGGATTCGTTTCACTACCTTGTTTCGATCGGGAGAAGCCTTTAAAAATATCCAAGGCATGGAATTACTCGCCGACAAAAACATTCCCTCCACTGTACCGGTAATGGCCGCCGAATGTCGCCGGTCCGGCGTGGTTACCGATTCGTGGCTCGTATATGAGTTCCTGGAAGGCACTTCCTGTTTTGGACACGCCAGGGATTTGCCTGATGTGGTTAAGCGCCTGCAGTCCATGCACGAAAAAGGACTGTTACACGGAGACTCACAGCTTCAGAATTTTCTAAATGTGGAAGGCACCATCCATGTTATTGATGCCAACCCGTCGTCCTACTGGAATTCATTTCAG
>CAYGOW010000131.1:4684-8972 GCA_964351425.1 uncultured Roseivirgaceae bacterium | reverse complement strand
CGCTGATAGCCGGCGGACACACGTTCGGTAAAACACACGGAGCTGCAGATCCAACAAAGTATGTAGGCCGCGAGCCTGCAGGTGCCTCTATGGAGGAACAAGGACTTGGATGGAAAAATACATTTGGCAGCGGAAATGCCGGAGATACCATCACCAGTGGGTTGGAAGGTGCCTGGACAACAACACCGACCAAATGGAGCAATAACTACTTTGAAAACCTGTTCGGCTTCGAATGGGAACTGACCAAGAGCCCTGCGGGCGCTTACCAGTGGAAACCAAAAGACGGAGCCGGAGAAGGAACTGTGCCTGATGCACACGATCCATCGAAAAGCCACGCCCCTTTCATGCTGACTACTGACCTTGCCCTGCGGGTAGATCCTGAATATGAAAAAATCTCCAAGAGGTTTTATGAGAATCCCGACGAGTTCGCCGATGCGTTCGCCCGTGCCTGGTTCAAATTAACGCACCGTGATATGGGTCCGGTTTCTCGTTACCTGGGACCTGAAGTACCCAAGGAAGAGCTGATCTGGCAAGATCCAATCCCTGCTGTTGACCACGAATTAGTGAATGACGCAGATATTGCGAACCTGAAAGAAAGAATTCTTGCTTCCGGACTTTCTGTATCCGAATTAGTTTCTACTGCATGGGGTGCCGCTTCTTCATTCCGTGGGTCAGACAAACGAGGTGGTGCCAATGGTGCACGCATCCGTCTCGCACCACAGAACGGTTGGGAAGTAAATAACCCGAAGCAACTGGGCAAAGTCCTCGGTACACTGGAAGATATCCAGGAGGCATTCAATCGCGAGCAATCCGGCAATAAGAAAGTATCCCTGGCTGACATAATTGTCCTGGCAGGTTGTGCCGGAATTGAGAAAGCTGCCAAGGATGCAGGTCACAACATAACCGTGCCTTTCACGCCGGGTCGTGCAGATGCTTCTCAGGAATTAACAGATGTTGAAGCTTTTGAACCACTCGAGCCAATGGCAGATGCATTCCGCAATTACAAGAAAGCGCATTCGAGCATTACTGCCAAGGCAGAAGAAATGATGCTGGACCGTGCGCAGTTGCTGACGTTAACAGCACCGGAAATGACGGTTCTGCTTGGCGGCATGCGGGTGCTGGACACCAATACAGATGGTTCGAAACATGGGGTATTCACAGACCGTCCCGGTCAACTGACCAATGACTTCTTCGTTAACCTGCTCGATATGGGCACTACCTGGGAAGCAACGTCAGACGAACAGGAAACTTTTGAAGGTCGTGACCGCAAAACAGGCGAGACGAAGTGGACCGGTACACGTGCCGATCTTATCTTCGGTTCAAATTCAGAGCTTCGCGCATTAGCCGAAGTATATGGATGCGGAGATTCTCAGGAGAAATTCCTCGCTGACTTTGTGAAAGCCTGGGACAAAGTGATGAACCTGGATCGTTTCGATCTGAAATAAATCATAGTAGCTGGCTGAATGCCGGTTTAAACCAAATAAAAAAGGTGACCTTAAATCAGGTCACCTTTTTTTATGCCTCCAAACTCATTGGTTCTTCAATGCCCGGGCAATTCAATCTGATTCTTATATATCTGCCCGCCTCATATTTCCTGATTTTTTGTATCTTATGTCAATAATAAAAACCTATGCTGACCCAGGAAGAAATAGTAGAATTCAGGGAAAAGGGCTTTTTAATAAAGAAAGGGCTTTTTTCTCCGGAAGAAATGCACGCGCTCCGCGAAGCGGCCGAAGAAAGTGAAAAGCTTAAAACCTCCACATTCAGCCGGGATGACGGCGAGGGCGGTCGGGTGGACCTTGCATTGTGGAACAATGTAGATGACAGTATTTTCGGTCTGTTCCCGCGCAGTGAACGGCTTGTCAATCGCATGGAAGACCTGCTTGGAGATGAGGTCTATCACTACCACAGCAAACTAGTTCAGAAGAATCCCGGTACAGGCGGTGCCTGGACCTGGCACCAGGATTATGGCTACTGGTATCAGAATGGCCTTTTGTTCCCCGATCAGGTCGGAAGTGTGATGATTGCAGTCGATAAAGCTACGCGGGAGAATGGCTGCCTGCAGGTCATCGAAGGATCCCATAAAATGGGTCGGGTAAATCATATTACATCCGGCGAACAGGCCGGGGCAGATCAGGAAGCGGTTCGGGCAGCACTCGAGCGACTTCCCCATTTATACATTGAGCTTGAACCTGGTGATGCGCTCTTTTTTCACAGCAACCTGTTGCACCGATCCGACCAAAACAAATCGGAACACCCGCGATGGGCGTTGATTTCCTGCTACAATACGAAGTCAAATGACCCTTACAAGAAGTCCCATCATCCATCGTATACACCACTCAGTAAGGTGCGCGATGAAGAGGTGCTAAAAGGAATCAAACATGCTTCGGAAGCCATGGACTGGCTGAATCCGGATGATGATCACAGCGCTACGGATCAACTTGAATCCTCATAACGCGGCTTCCCGGTACGTGCCTATTTCTTTCTTTGCCTTGATTTAATTGCCTCCTCGTAGGTACTAATCCATTCTTCAGGGGTGACTTTTTTAGCTAATTCGCCAATTAAGTCGAATGGTATATGTGAGGGATTTTTAAACCGGATACAACTTTTACCCATATCCAGTTTGGTCGGAACCTGCCTGGCATATTCTTCCCGGAACCATTTTTCCATCGCCTCGTCCGCATAGACACACGAATGATAAAGCGCAATGAAGTTTTTCTGAGAGGCGATATTGATAAAGGGCAATGGCAAGCTGGGATCAACATGATAGCCGGAAGGATACAGAGAATGAGGCACCACATACCCAATCATTCCATAGCTCATGGTTTCCTCAAACCCATCCGGCAAATTCTCCTTCAAGACTTGCCGAAGGCGAGAAAAGGCGGCTTTACGGTCTTCCGGTATTTTTTCCAGGTATTCATCGGGTGTCTTTGCGTCAATATTCATTTGATAACTGTTTAATGACATATGGATTTCACTTTCCTTATTGTTCGGATGGTTTATCGTAGCGTACCTTGAATTCAAAAATATCCTTACGGTTATAATGGCCCACCGCATCAAACTCGAGTTTGCTCTTGGCCAATTCGCGCATATCCAATTCAGCGACTAATAATCCTTCTTCTTCCCAAAGGGGTCCGGCCAATACCTCCCCGTAAGGATCAAGAATAACACTGCCGCCGGCAGACATAATTTCTGGTTCCCCTTCAAGCTCAGAGAGGTACTCTTCCGGGTAATCCGATTTCCGTACATATTGATTCGCACTTAACACAAAACACCTCCCCTCCCGCGCCACATGTTGCATGGTCGCCTGCCAGCTGGGTCGGGCATCGGCTGTGGGTGCCAGGTATATTTCCACTCCCTGCTCGTACATAGCCATCCGTGCCAGCGGCATGTAATTCTCCCAGCAAATCAAGCCACCCACCCGGGCAAAGGACATTTTTAGACTCACCAGGTCCGAGGCATTCCCCTCCGCCCAGATATATCGTTCCAGTCCGGTAGGTTTTAGTTTGCGATGTCTTCCGGCCAGCGATCCGTCAGGATTAAAGTAAAGAAGAGTACAATAGAGTGAGCCGCCTTTTTCCTCCCGTTCGGTTACACCAAGTGCACAAGCAATTTTCACCTCCCTTATGGCCGCGCTGATTCGATGAAAGGAATCCGAACCGATCAGAAGACTATTCTCCCAATACGTCAGCCAGTGCTCCCGGCTTTTCTCTGTCCTCTTTCCAACAGTAGCATCGAACCGTAGGCCGCGCGGATACCCGGGCACGAAGGATTCCGGGAATAAAACCAGTTCGCAATTTTGTTCCGCCGCCCGCTGCAACCAGTAAATAACAAGATCAATGCATGCTTCCTGGTTAAATAATACCGGGGTTGCCTGAATAACTCCTACCTTGATTTTTGCGTGGTCCATTGAATTAAAGATACATGATTTCCCACTTAGTCATAGAAGCTTTAACAGGGTTTGAACAGCCTGTTACCACAGTTGCTCAACCCTTAAATTGGCTCAGCGATCTTTGAGTCTATGGTTCTGTGCCATTTCGGCGGCACTTTTTAGTAATCCGGTCAGGCCCAGTCCGAATATAATCATCCCAAATGCCACTTCATTGAGTTTTTTGTCTTCGGAACCCAGCATTCCTGTAATTCCCGCTCCAAGAAAGAACAAGATCAGGCATGCAATGAGAATCAGAAATATTCGGGAATAGGATGGGTTCTGAAAAATACGCAATGACAGCTTGTTCTGGGTTTTGGTCGTATCCTGAAGCGTGGAAAAAGTGACGGAAATACCCAT
>CAYGOW010000131.1:1187-4584 GCA_964351425.1 uncultured Roseivirgaceae bacterium | reverse complement strand
ATCAGGGATACGCCCCCTGTGATCAACACGTAAATAGGTTGATTATCAAAGAAGGATTCCAGTAAATAACCGTAAATGCTGGAAGCCGTTATTTCAGGTATAACAATAAAGAAATTAAATATCCCCATGTATATCCCAAATTTACGGGTAGGTATGGCGGACGTGAGCATGGCATAGGGCATGGATAATATTGCCGCCCAGGCCAGGCCTATCCCGATCATCGGGATCAGGAGTAAGGTATCGGTCCGGATAAAGTAAAAGGAAATCAGGCTAATACCGCCGGCAATAAGTGAAATCATATGCGCGGTTTTTCGGCTTGATCGCTTGGCCAACGGGGGCAAAGCAAAGGCAAAAAGAGCTGCCATACCGTTGTACATAGCAAATAAAATACCCACCCAGTCGGCCCCATCCTGGTACGCAGCGGATGTAGGATCCGTGGTAAGGTACACATGACTTGTCACGGCACCCGTCGTATATAAAAACATGGAAAATAAGCCAAACCAGGAAAAGAACTGTACCCAGGCAAGCTGTTTCATGGTGTCCGGCATCCGGTACAGGTCATTGATGATTTCCAAAAACCCACTGTCCTTTCTCCCGATCCGGGTTAGCACGCCGCTCAATACGAGCAGGATCCCAAATACCATCAGGCCAAGGCTCAGGATAAGGGGTTCCTTGTGTGATGAATAGGTCAGTAGCAAGGCGGTTAGTATGCCACCAATGGCCACGCGTATCGGGCCATGTTTATAAAACGTTTGTGCCCGGACAAATTCTTCTTCTTCGCCTTCTTGATTAATCTTTTGATCAGCCTCCTCTGCCTGATGAAACGCTTCCATTTCCTCAGGGGAATACTCCCGGGAACGAAACACCGTCCACAGTACAGCTAAAAGAAAAACGACGCCACCAATATAAAACGCGATCTTCAGCGATGGAGGAATTTCACCCACCACATCTGTTTTATTGGCAATGCCAAACCAGTTGGCCAGGACCCAGGGCAAAATCGAGGCAATGACCGAACCGGTCCCGATAAAAAAGCTTTGCATGGCATAGCCCATCGTGCGTTGCTCTTTGGGGAGCATATCCCCTACAAAAGCCCGGAATGGCTCCATGGATACATTAATGGAAGCATCCATAATCCACAGCATCCCGGCGGCAACCCATAGTGCCGGGGAATTCGGCATAATAAACAGGGCTATGGAAGCAAATATGGCGCCCACTAGAAAATACGGCCGCCTTCGCCCCAGCCTTGTCCAGGTCTTATCGCTCATATGACCAATGATTGGCTGAACAATCAGGCCGGTAACAGGTGCCGCAATCCAGAGAATGGCTATGTCGCCAATTTCCGCACCAAGGGTTTCAAAGATTCTGCTGACATTAGCCAGTTGCAGGGCCCAGCCGAACTGGATACCCAGGAATCCGAAACTCATGTTCCAGATTTGCCAGAAGTTTAGTTTAGGTTTTTGCATGTTTGGATTGGTGCCCTTTTAAAGTATTATCCTGTGAAAAATTTCATTAAGATATAAAAATTGGAGAATATGTATTGAGATTCATCGGTTCCAATCATTGGGCGATTTGAAAAAAGATTCACTGAAGCAAAAATCAACTTATCCCATGAAGAAAAACTACTTGTTATTCACCCTGATTTTATTCGGTTTCTCCTGTACTTCCCCTGAAAATCTACCCGATTCTGTTTTTGTTCATTCGATGAATGAAGGCCCCACACCCTGGACACATACAAATTTCGATGCATCGGATTCTTCATTTACTTTCGCTGTGGTTTCGGATTTGTACGGGGGTACGCGAGCCGGAGTATTCGAGGTGGCCGTCGAACAGCTAAATCTGCTTCGCCCGGAATTTGTCTTGTCTGTAGGAGATCTGATTGACGGAGGAACGGACAATCGCCAGCAACTGGAAAAGGAATATGATGCCTTTGATGACATGGTTGGAAAACTCAAAGCGCCCTTTTTTCATGTTGGCGGCAATCACGATCTCACCCATCCGGTGATGCGAAAATTCTGGGAGGATCGGTTCGGGCGCCGGTATTATCATTTTCTCTACAAGAATGTGCTTTTCCTGATCATGGACTCGGAAGACTTTGAGCAAGATCGAATGCTTGAGATCTATGAAGCGCGTGCAGCTACAATCGAACTGATAAACCAAGGATTAACGGACTCTGTACCAAAGTCGACATATTATCAAATGGAAGAAAGGTTGACCGGGGAAATCAGTGAAGAGCAAACCAACTATTTTAAAGAAGTGCTGAAAATGTACCCTGATGTTCGATGGACCTTTTTATTAATGCACAAACCCGTATGGATGCGTGAAGATAACGGGGGACTTGTCCCGCTGGAGAATGTATTGGCCGACAGGCCGTATTCAGTACTTAATGGTCCCTTTCACTCATTTTCCTACAGGGAAAAACTTGGACGGGATTATACGATCCTTGGCACCACCAGCGGCGCGCAGGGTGCGAATGATCCTAACGCTTTCGACCATATTTCATTGATTCACGTGGGCGCAGATGAACCTACCGTTGCCCATCTCAGGCTTGAAGGAGTGCTTGATAAAACCGGCAGGGTACCACTTGAAGGAGATACTCTCTGCTTTCAGGCGTCAAGATGCCAATAATTCTATAAATGAATGTGGTAGGCAGTACCTACACTTTCTGGGTATCTTTAAGTTGGCTTTCCAGTTCCTCTATCCGCATTTCCTCCTCCTGGGCACGCATTTCCTCCGTTGTTTGTTGTGCATTCTCCAGCAACTCCTGCATTTTCTCGGACGTCCGGCTGTTTACCACAGCTGAAGCCACAATCTCACTGATCTTCTCCAGCAACTCAAGATGAATCCCGGTAAATGGATCAAATGAAGCAAGTTCGAGCACGCCAATCACTTCCTCATTAAACTTCAAAGGCACCAGGATAAGGTGATTCGGGGTGGCTTCCCCTAGTCCGGAGGTAATATGAATGTATTCCGGAGGAATCTCTTTGAGCACAACAATGTCGCCTTCCAAATAGGCCTGGCCTAACATACCTTCATCAACCGAAACCCTTCGCTCATTGAATTTTTTCTTGTCATAGGCAAAGCAACTGGTCAGTTCGAGGTATTGTCCCTCCTCGTCCTCCCGGGAGAAAAATAACCCTCCCTGGTTCGCCTTGAGGTAACGGACTATTTTCGACAATAACTTGTCGCTCATCTCCTGCAAGTTGTCCTGGTTTCGCCGAATAATTTCTGAAAAGGTGGAGATTCCTTCGCTCACCCACATTCGGTTGCCCTCGTCCGTCTTTACCCGGATCATCTGGTCACGCATGTTGACGAGTTCGCCCGCCAGCGTTGATTCATTCAACGTCACATTCTCCTTGTTCAATCCTTTCCATTTAACCTCCAGGTTGCCCTTGGAAAC
>CAYGOW010000131.1:0-1177 GCA_964351425.1 uncultured Roseivirgaceae bacterium | reverse complement strand
CCTGGTCTTACCATCGTTATAGACATAAGTCCGGTCACTTTCCTTGATCTGATCAAAAAGCCCGTTAATTTCCTGTTCGTTTCGCCGAAGTCTGTACACCACAAATGCCAGGGTCATGCATCCTACAAAGGCCAGGAGTAATTGTGCCACAAACGCATATTGGCCAATACGCTGGTTTCGCAATACTTTTGCGTCATTCAGGTTTTGCATAAAACTGCGCATATCTGCCTGCACTGTAGAATACTTCGACCAAAGGGTATACCCAGGGTCGGACGCAAATAATTCGACGGCTTTTTCAGGGCTGCCTGCGGCTATATATTCCACCCCACGATCAGCCAGCGCCATATACTCTTGTATCCACCGATCCACAATTCGTATCGAGTCCAGATTCGGATATCCCAAATCAGCCATGTGGACGGTTAATGTATCGATGTTTACCCTATGCTGTTCACGGGCTATATTTAAAGGGTCCTTCATATTATCCTTTGCGAGCAGATAATACCCCCTGAACCCAAGGTCGATCAGGTTCACATTGGTACTGATTTGGTCGATACGGGTCAATACATCCCGCTGAACGACCAGGTACTCATTGTATTCACGGGTGGATCGCTTGTTGTAAAGGGCAACGACAAAATTATGGAGTATGAGCAACGCGATTAGCCCAATGCCAAACTGGACAATATTATCGCGTTTAAATACACGCTGAAAAAATGTGGTGTTCATAGTTCAAAAAATTCCTGTAAGTATGGTGATTGTAAATAAGTTAGAATAAATCACTTATGCATATCCGAAGTTGAATAAATAACATATATGTAATATTATCAGCTATTTAGTACCATTTTATTGATAGAATTCTGGATTTTACTCAGAATTCCCTTTGTCCAGACTCATCTGAAGAACTCAATATATAAACCAACTACTTACAATTTAAATCAGGGCTTTACCCGTTTGAACATAAGTAGCCGCATATCGATTACAGCATTACCCGGCTTTTCAAGTGCCCTTAAACGAAGGGTACCAGGCCCCTTTTCAAACGTAATGGTTCCCATGGAAACCGGTTTAAAATCCTTCACATAGGACTCTTCACGTGGGATACGGTCCATGTCCATCCCTTCGAGTGGAGGGTCATGTGCCGGAGGATCGTCTGCGTCTGGTGCCTCTCGATCGCTCGGAAGAG
>CAYGOW010000130.1:6195-8999 GCA_964351425.1 uncultured Roseivirgaceae bacterium | reverse complement strand
CTCGTCTCCTTCCGGATCGCTAACAAGCAATGACTTTTCAAACAATGACCCGGCCACAAGGCATGTATCCAATTGCGGTGTGACTACTGGTCTTTGGTTATCACAATCTTCAATAAGTATTTGCAGGTCCCGGACTGTCCTTCCTACTTGTCGAACACTGTCCCCTACTCTTCGGTACTCGTCAATGACTATAGCAATAACAAATTCTCCTGCCATGCCGGGTGCATCCCATTGCATCAAGCCATTAGCAGAGTCTATGACTACTCTTGCAGGTCCACCGGATTCACTTGCTGAACTAAACTCTATAAGCTCCATATACCCGGGTACCTCCTGATCTGGCCCTTGTTTTGGAGTGATAAAACTGTAGACTAAACTATCCCCATCAATATCCACTGCACCCGGTATATGCGCGTATAACTGAGATATGCATACCCTGTCTATGGGGGGTACCGTCAAGGTTGGCGTCGAATTACACCAATTATTCAGATAAATATCGCTGACGGTCTCTATGTAAAATGGTACGTTGGAAGAGTTGGAAATATTTATTATTCCATCATTTCGATTGGGCTCAAGATACCCTACGCGAAATGATCCGTTGGTTAAATAGGTATAATCTGTTATATATTCTACTCTTCCTATGTCAGGGAATCCAGGAAGGGGCTCCGGGGTCAATTCCGGAACAAATAATGAATTGCCATCGCCTAAAAATAATTGCCCGCCTCCAAATGAAATCGCTGAACTGAGATCGACATAGGCAATGAGATAAATTTTCACCGTCCGTGAATCACATCCCATTCTCTCTATTCGGATCTCACCCGCACGAATATGAGTACCAAAAGCGGATCCATAAAAGCAAAGAAATAAAACGATAAGGCTACCGAAAACTAAGCGCATACAGGCTAATATACCAAATACCTTACTATTAACGTGGTTATATTACGAATAGTATTTCTGTATACAATAAATCAATCCAACAAATTTTTACTCAGGTTAACAGGTATTACTTCACCAATTACTATTACCAACTTCTCGTTTCCTGTGGCCTGGCTCTAACAAAAAAGCTCCCGGACATTGCATCACTACGTATCCGGGAGCCTTAACACGATCATTAAAGAACTCGATCTATGAATTCAATTATTTTCGGGTCCGATCCTCATACGCGGGACGTCCCGGCTCATTGAATTTTGAGGGTTCGTTCAACATGCGCAAAGCTTCTTCAATCCCACGCTCCAACTGAACATCTGTCCCCTGGGATAATTTCTGATAATCCGGCTGCACTTCGATATCAGGATCCACGCCGTGTCCTTCCTTGAACCAAGTGCCGTCGGGATCATACATGCGGAAAGTTGGCACCGTGACAGATCCGCCATCTATAAGTGCTGGCGCTCCGGAGATTCCGATCAAACCTCCCCAGGTCCTGGTTCCGATCAAGGGCCCCAACCCGGCTTTACGGAAATAATCCGGAAAGGCATCACCGCCCGAACCGCTCCAGCCATTGATCAGCATGACTTTAGGACCAAAATTCGCTACGGGCGGCCAGCTCCAGTCTTCGCCATCACGTACGGCCCAAAAAGCAAGCGGTTTGCGGTTCAGCATTTCTATGA
Organism: uncultured Roseivirgaceae bacterium; assembly: GCA_964351425.1. Classification (GTDB taxonomy): domain Bacteria; phylum Bacteroidota; class Bacteroidia; order Cytophagales; family Cyclobacteriaceae; genus JAUILA01. The sequence goes on along the minus strand of CAYGOW010000130.1, from coordinate 7,395 downwards.
ACCGATCCGGGATTTGTCCCCCGCTATTGAATCGCTCATCAATTACCATCCCTTCTTTATCAAGCTGGGCATAATATTGACGAATCAACTCATTCTGACCATCCACGCCTGTGCTGCGAACATACACGTAGCCCAGCCGTCCATTAGACGCCTCTTCCACGCGCTTTCTGTTCGATTCTATCCAGCTAAGATGACGCAATCGGGTCTCGGACCCCATAGGCTCCACAAGAATTTTCCGCGCTCCGGTTGCACTGGCTTCATTATTCACCATTAACTCAATGGTCTTGCCAGCCATTCCCTGCATCCAGGCATGAATTGGCTTCGAACTATCCACGGGTTGCCCGTTAATCGCCAGGATATAATCCCCTTCATTGACAGTGATTCCAGGTTTGGATAATGGTGACCTTACTTCTGCATCCCAAGGAGCTCCGCTAATAATCTTCTCAACCCTGTACTTTCCATTATTTATTGTAAAGTCAGCGCCCAGGTATCCTACATTCCGGTTGGGGGTATTTTCCAGGTCCCCACCGCCCCGATAGGTGTGGGAAGCGTTTAATTCGCCTATGAGTTCGCCCAATATAAAATTCACATCCGTCCGGGTATTGGCTTGCTCTATCAGTGCGCCATACCGCTCTTTCATTTCATCCCAATCCACCCCGTGCATATTTGGATCATAAAAATAATCCCGCTCCAGACGCCAGGTATCCTGGAATATCTGCCTCCATTCCTCTCGTGGATTTATCGTCATCATCAACTCGTCGGTCGGAACCGGTTTGTCAATTTTAGCTCCTTCCTGAACCGGAATAACGGCCAACTTGCCATTCTTAAATACGGCAACACTTTTCCCATCCGCAGTTAACCAGTAACCCGAAACCCCTCCTTGGATTGTTTTAATTTCTCTGCCTTCAAGATCATAAAACTTTAAGTCAGATTCACTTCCATTCGGTGCTCCGGCATTAGGCCCCTGGATAAATAATAATTTACCTTCCGTTGCTTCAAGATTGCGATAGTTCCCTGGTTGAACAGGCAGTAATTCCACTCGCTCTTCAAATCCGGCAATATCCATCGGCATGGATTTACTTTCAGCGGAATCCTCTTCTTTTTTGTCTTTCTTTTTACTTTTTGTGTCCTCCTCACCATTCTCCTTCATTTCTTCCAGGGAAACCGCGTCATTTTTCACCGCCAAAAGCGATGGTGTAC
>CAYGOW010000130.1:3907-6185 GCA_964351425.1 uncultured Roseivirgaceae bacterium | reverse complement strand
AAGGTATTATCGACATCCGAGTACACCGGCTGATAATTCCTGCCGGTGCGATAGAACAGGTATTTCCCGTCCTTGCTGAAAGCAGGTTCGGTGTCGTTATAATAGCCCGAGGTAAGCTGAAAGGTATTCCCTTCCTCTGTATCATAGGCAAAGAGTGCATTTGCCACACGCGTCATTTCCCTTGCATAAACGACATAGCGACTATCCGGCGACCAGGTTACTGAAAACCCCTGCAATCCGCCTTCATACATATATTTTCCTTTGTCCACCGTATTCACCTCACCGTTGACCACATTCATTACCTGGATGTTCATGGCCTGATCCACGTATGCAATTTTCCGGCTGTCGGGCGACCAGTAGATCGTATACCTGAACCCATCGGGGAAATTACTGACTTGCCGCGGAACGGATGTTCCCACCATGTCAAACAACGTAAGTTGGTATTCACCCGTGCGATCGCTCCAGGCTGCTACATATTTTCCATCTGGTGACCAGGATGGCTTTCGTTCCGCAGCACCAGCCGTACCTGATAGGTTGGAAATAAATCCTTCGGTTGCCGGAACGGAGAATAATTCACCGCGTGCCTGAATGACCAGGCGTTTGCCGTCAGGTGAGATCGTTCCGTTTTGAAGATCACCTGCCACATTCTTCATCACGGGCATCAAGGCTGACTGGTCCATCACCACATTTATGTTGACCGGGCTATATTCTTCAGTAGCCAGATTGAGCAGGTATAATGCATCCCCCGCCTGAAAGACAATGTCAGAAGGACCCAATGACGGAAAGTGGATATCAAAATCGGTGAAGTTAGTAAGCTGTTTTGAAGCGCCGCTCGATAAATCATGCTTCCATAAATTTGCCCGCTTTTCGGGCCCCTGGTCGGAAAGAAAATAAATGGTATTCTCATGCCACATCGGAATTTCATCATTGGCATCATTGTCCGTGATTTTCTTCGTTTCCATGGTTGACAGGTCGAAGGTATAAATATCAGGGGCCATTCCGCCACGGTAATTTTTCCAGGTACGCGAGGTCCTGGATTTGTCGGTATAGGCTATTTTGGTGCCATCGGGAGAATAGCTCGCAAATTCCCCATACGGAATGGCTAGTTTCTCCGCGGGTCCGCCGGAAACAGGTATCGTATAAAACTGGCTGTACCGCTGGCGTCCGCTTTCGCGACCGGACGCAAATAAAACGCGGTCTCCGTCAGGATGCCATCCCAGGGTTCTATCGGCCATGCCGTGATGTGTAAGGTGAGATGGAATCCCGCCCATACTTTCGATGACATAGATATCGGGATTTCCCTCATAGTTTGCCGTGTAGGCAATGTGTTTCCCGTCGGGAGAAAACTTGGGAAATATTTCTTCGCCGGCTGGCGAACTAAGTTTGGAGGCTGTTCCCCCGCTTTTTGCTACAACCCAGATATCATCCCCGTAAACAAATGTGATATGAGTTTCGGATACATCCGGATACCGCATTAACCTGGCATTAATCTGTGCCAGGCATGCAGACATTGTGAAAAATGCCGCTGTAAATAGAATAATAAATTTCATGGAGTGGTTTAATTATGTTGACAATCGGTTGAAGATAATTTAGTCAATATTTTTATGTATTCGTATTCCAAATAAAGAATACTGATAAGTGGGTAATTAAGCCGGTGGGCCCTCATTTATAACGTATGACGAAATCCGAAAAAGCCCTATTTACATGGTTTGTAACCTATGTAACACTGTGGTTGGGTACATAAGGCGTATCATTGCAGTATGAATACCAAGGCCAAATCGCTTTTCAGGGAATGGGGCATTCCCATCCTTCTTATCGGAATCCTTTGGGTAACAGGTTGGCACAGGCCCGTCATTGCTTTTATGCAACAAATGATCCTGTCAACCGGCATAATTAAACCGGATACAGACCTTGAGAATGAATATGGAGAGGTCTCTTATGACTGGGAACTCCTTGCCGCAGATGGAAGCCGTATCGATGCCGAATCATTGCAAGGCAAGGTGGTATTTTTAAATTTCTTTGCCACCTGGTGTCCGCCATGTATCGCAGAAATGCCTGGTATTCAACAGCTGTATGAAGATGTCGCTTCAGAGGATATTGTCTTCATCATTATGTCCAGGGATGATTCTATTAATAAAACAGAAGACTTCATGAAAAGAAAGGGCTATACCATGCCGGTATACACAGCCCGGGTCATTCCGAAGGAATTCAGCGCGAATGTCTTACCTACCACCTTTATCATAAACAAGTCTGGCAAAATCGTCTCAAGGCACAGCGG
>CAYGOW010000130.1:0-3897 GCA_964351425.1 uncultured Roseivirgaceae bacterium | reverse complement strand
AACGAAACAGTCCGTGATTTCCTGACCAGGCTGGCCGATGAATAGATTTAAAGCGACCTGAGTTGTTGACGCACTTTTTCCATCCCGGTGCTGGCGGGTTCTTCGTACTTATAAAGGGTTGGGTGCGAACCGATTTCAGGCATTTTTGGATCAACAATGAATTTGGGGATGTGGTACGGAGCATATTCCATGAGACCTGCAGCCGGATATACCAACAAGGAGGTACCTACCACAATATAATAATCTGCTTTTGCACTTAACTCCGCTGCTTCTTCAATAGCCGGCACCATTTCCCCAAACCAGACAATGTTAGGGCGCAACTGGGATCCCTTCTCACAGAGGTCTCCGAGTTTGATTTCATCCCCTTCCATATCATAAATCAGCGAAGGGTCAGCCGTACTTCTGGATTGATTCAATTGACCATGAAGGTGTAATACCCGGCTGCTTCCTGCCCGTTCATGCAAATCATCGACATTTTGGGTAATGATGTGCACATTGTAGTCATTCTCTAATTCTGCCAGAATGATATGTCCCTGATTTGGCTGTGCGTTCCGGGCAGCCACCCGGCGCTTATTGTAGAAATCAAGCACCAGTTCCGGGTTTTGTCTCCAGCCCTCGGGCGAAGCAACTTCCATCACATCGTGTCCCTCCCATAGTCCGTCGGCATCGCGAAAGGTGGGAATGCCACTTTCCGCACTGATGCCCGCCCCGCTAAGTGCCACGATGGTTTTCATTACTATTTTTTTCTGCCTTTCTTCGCAGGTGCCTTTTCGGCCAGGTCCAGGCATTCTTCCAATGTCAATTCTTCCGGCTTCTTGTCCTTCGGAATTTTGACATTCTTCCTGCCTACCTTAATATAGGGGCCATATCGTCCATTCAACACCTGGACATTCTCGTTCTCCTCAAAGGTTTTAATATACTTATTCGCATCTGCCTCGCGTTTCTCTTTGATGAGTTCGATAGCCCGGTCCAGCTTAATATCATACGGATCCTCTTCCTTGGGAATCGACGTGTACTTATTATCATGCTTGACATAGGGGCCGTAACGACCGATGCCTATCTGGACCATTTTGTCTTCAAAATCACCCAGCTCGCGCGGCATCTTGAATAACTCAAGTGCATCTTCCAGGGTTATATTTTCAATGAATTGGTCATGGCGCAACCCGGCAAACTTCTTATCCGGATCATCGTCCTCACCAAGCTGTACCAACGGACCAAATCGCCCTAGACGGGCAACCACTTTTTTGCCAGTTTTCGGATCCATACCGATTTCCCTGGATTTCGGCACATCTGATCGTTCAATATTCTCAGTCACCTCCACCTTGGAGTGGAAATCCTTGTAGAAATGCGCAATCATATTGCTCCATTCCTTTTGACCATGAGCTATTTCATCAAACTCCTTCTCGACATCCGCGGTGAAACTGTAATTGGTTACATTCGGGAAATGATCGACAAGAAAATCATTTACGACCATGGCAATATTGGTAGGAAATAACTTATTCTTTTCTGATCCGGTTATTTCTGTCTGCACCACATCCTCCACCTTATCCTTTTCGAGGCGCAATACGTGGTATTTTCGCTCCTTGCCATCGCGACTTTCCTTAACCACATAATTTCTCTTTTGAATGGTTGAAATAGTTGGCGCATAGGTGGAAGGACGTCCGATACCCATTTCCTCCAGCTTTTTTACGAGGCTTGCCTCTGTATAGCGTGCCGGATGCCGGGAGAAACCTTCCCGTGCTTTCACTTCCGTTACCTTCAATTCTTCACCCACTGAAATCGGGGGTAACATCCCTTTTTGCTCTTCCGCTTCATCATCATCCGTAGATTCCAGGTACACAGACAAAAAGCCATCAAACTTAATCACTTCACCAGTAGCAGTAAACACATCCTCCAGGCCGGAAATGCCTATGGTTGCTGTTGTCTTTTCGATTTGTGCATCTGCCATTTGCGAAGCAATGGCCCGTTTCCAGATCAGTTCATAGAGCCGCACACTATTCCGATCCATCTTCGGCTGCAGAAGGGAAAAATCCGTAGGTCGAATCGCTTCGTGCGCTTCCTGCGCGCCGGAGGACTTCGTTTTATACTGGCGGACCTTAACATAATTCTCGCCAAATTCTTTCGTGATTTCTTTGGTAGCTCCCTGAATGGCTTCTCCTGAAAGATTCACCGAATCTGTTCTCATATAGGAGATCAAACCGCTTTCGTATAATTTCTGGGCGATGGACATCGTCTGTCCTACAGAAAAACTCAACTTTCTTCCTGCCTCCTGTTGAAGGGTGGATGTTGTAAAAGGAGCTGCCGGACTCTTCTTGGCAGGCTTTTTCTGTAAATCAGTAATGGTATAGGTAGCACCGGCGCAACTCTGAAGAAAGTCACGCGCTTCTTCGAGCGTATCAAAGCGCTTGGTCAGTTCTGCCTGTAGTTCCTTCCCGTCTCCGACCAGGAAGCTGGCCGTTACGCGGTAAGAGGACTTCGCCTCAAATTTGTCAATCTCCCTTTCCCGTTCAACCACAAGACGTACCGCAACGGACTGTACCCGTCCGGCCGATAGCCCGGTCTTGATCTTTTTCCAGAGAATAGGCGACAATTCAAACCCAACCAAACGATCCAGAATTCGTCTGGCCTGCTGGGCATTCACCAAATCAATGTCAATTCCTCGCGGATTCGAGATAGCGTTATCGATGGCCTTCTTGGTGATTTCGCGGAAGACAATCCGCCGGGTATTCGAATCTTTCAGGTTCAATGCTTCTTTCAGGTGCCATGAAATGGCCTCTCCTTCGCGGTCATCATCACTGGCCAGGAAGATAATCTCGGCTTCCTTAACTAATTTCTTTAATTCCCGAATTACCTCCTTCTTATCTGCCGAAACTTCATAGGTTGGTGCAAAACCGTTCTCGATATCTATGGCCTTGTCCCCCTTGGGAAGATCACGTATATGGCCGTAGCTCGAGGTTACTTTATAATCCTTACCAAGGTAACCCTCAATGGTTTTGGCCTTCGCAGGGGACTCAACAATCACTAAATTTTTAGGCATAAAGACTTGATAGGTTATAAATTAGAATCCAAAAGTTCACCAAAAATTCGAGAAATAAAATTCTCGATTGGTTAAATAATTAAATTTGAGTTTCTGTACTTTGAACACAAACAATCGCCAATACAAAGAAGTTTTCCAAAAATATGACCAAAAAGCTATACCTCCTCCGGCATGCGAGGGCACTCGAAAAAATGTCTGATCAAAAGGACATTGAGCGGGAACTGGACAGTACGGGTCTGCAAAACGCAACGCGCATGGGTATCAGTTTGGTTGAACAACAAATCAAATTTGATATCATTATTACGAGTCCGGCAGTCCGCGCAATGAATACGGCCAGCCTGATCGCTGAGCAGTTACATTACGATACCTCACGGATACATGCAAACGATGCCGTTTATGAAGCATCGGTGCGTACCCTCCTTCAAACCGTTAACCAGCTTAAAGATATTTGGAATAACGTTTTGCTCGTCGGACACAACCCTTCGATCAGCTACCTTGCCGAATATCTTTCGAAATATGACATCGGAGATATGACAACCTGTGGCCTTGTTGTCTTAAAAATAAATAGTAAAAGGAGAATCACCCCAATAAACCCACGAAGACTGAGATTATTAATTCGTTTGACCCGAATGGCCCGGGAAAACCGGGGAATTTATTCGGGCTGCCTTTTACCGTTGATACGTCTGATTTTATAATTATACCTGTACCCTGGGAGGTGACTGTCTCGTATGGAGCGGGTACCGCGGACGGGCCTGAAGCTATTCTGGAGGCCTCTTCACAGGTCGACCTGTACTTTCGGGATGCACCAGAAGCCTGGAAACTGGGCGTAGCGATGTTACCGGTTTCGGAAAATCTAAAAA
>CAYGOW010000129.1:0-9008 GCA_964351425.1 uncultured Roseivirgaceae bacterium | reverse complement strand
TGAAATTTCTGCATTGGTCAAGGAGAAAAAGAAAGCGGACATAATCCTGGGAAAATTGAATGGTGCTTCCGGAACGCTGGAGGAGATTTCTGCCGCTTATGGCGAGGGTGGAGAAATATATAGTTCCAGTGACCTGAAATTTAGCGCGAATATTTTACCAAATGTCGGCTTTGACCCGGCGGCTGTAGGCGTGGCGTTCTCGCTGGAAAATGGACAAACCTCGGCCCCGTTTGCCGGTGAAGATGGCGTTTTAATCATTGAAATGCAGAATAAAACGATCTCTCCGGAAATCGCAGATTACACAGCTTTCGCTCAACAGGTGAAGCAGAATGAAGTAGTCAGGACGACGCAACAGATTGCCGAGGCAATCAAAGATCATGCGAACGTCAAGGATATGCGCTACAAATTCTATTAGTATTTATCAAAAACCCCGGATTTATTCGGGGTTTTTTATTTTATTCTTCTCATCACGTACCTTTGGGGAACAATAAGTATGAGCCATAAAGAATCTATCGAATCCTTTCGGGAAAAACTTGAGAATGAATATGAATGGCCGGCATTGTACACATTCAAATTTATTGTTCCCAAAGACAAAGTAGATGAGGTACGTCAACTATTTACCAACCACGACATAAACGAGAAGGCCTCCTCCAAAGGGAATTATGTCAGCCTTACAAGTAAAATAATGTCTGAGTCAAGCCAGCACATTATTGATATCTATATTGAAGCGAATACTATTGAAGGCCTGATCGCTTTGTGATATGCCCTGGCGACTATCTCTATTTCTCTGCTTCATCCTGATTTGCTCCTGTCAGAGCTCCCCTGGTGATTCTACGAATAACGAAGAGCTGGAATCATTTACCCGTGATACCATGCTCATTCAGACCGATACGCTCGTGGATGATCCTGGCGTAACATACGAAGATCCCGATCGAACCACATGGCAAAACCCGTCTTTGGTCATTGATAAACTTGGTAATCTTAAAGGAAAAACGGTGGCTGATATTGGCGCAGGAACAGGGTACTTTAGTTTTCGACTGGCCCGTGAAGGTGCCCGCGTTATTGCCATTGATATCGAACAGGAATATCTTGATTACATTGATAAAAGACAGGAAGAGTCCATTGTCGCATCCGGCAACTATCCTTTGGTAAATACCTATACCTATTTGAATGACCCGGTCGACTACCTTACTAAGGTCAAAAAAGGAATGGCTGAAACAGGTATGATCACTATTGTAGATTATAAAGACGCCAAAAATCCCGTCGTTAACAATGCCACTATTCTCGTTGCCCCGGAAAGAGTAGCAGACGAACTTAAACAAGCAGGGTTCTCTAACGTTGTCATTGATAGAAACAGCTTACAATATCAATATATCATAACAGCTAAAAAATAATACCATGGATTGGAAAGAAGAGAACAATACATTGACGAAAACATTCCCCTTTGACGACTTTACACAAGCTTTTGGGTTCATGTCAAAGGTGGCAATCGTAGCAGAAAAAATGAATCATCATCCGAATTGGAGCAATGTCTACAATAAGGTCACTTTTCATTTGAATACCCACGATGCGGGTGATGTAGTTACTGACAAAGACCATAAATTAGCAGAAGCCATCGATAAGCTTGCATGACCGAAACGTCATTATATCTGGTACCTACGCCGATCGGCAACCTCGGGGATATAACCCTAAGGGCACTAAACGTGCTGAAAGAGGTGGATGTTATTCTGGCTGAAGATACACGGACATCGGGCAAACTATTATCTCATTATGACATTAAAACCCCGAAACAAAGCTATCACATCTTCAATGAGCATAAAATACTCAGCTCATTAATAGACAGGATGAAGCAAGGGGAAAAAATGGCCTTGATCAGTGACGCTGGCACACCCGGTATTTCTGATCCTGGATTTTTACTCGTGCGGGAATGCCTGGCCCATGATCTGGCCATTGAATGTTTACCCGGCGCAACATCGATTATTCCCGCGCTGGTCAAATCCGGCTTTGCTTCCGATCGTTTCGTTTTTGAAGGATTCTTGCCGCACAAAAAAGGACGGCAGACGCGCATGAAAGAACTTGCGGAGGAATCCAGAACAATCATTCTTCTCGAATCCCCCCATCGATTGGTAAAGACATTGGGACAACTCCGGGAATTTTTAGGAGACAGGATGGCTTCGGTGTCCAGGGAACTTACCAAAATACATGAAGAAACGCGGAATGGCCTTTTAAGCGAACTGGAAAGCTACTATTCAGAGAAAGGGGTTAAAGGCGAAATAGTCCTCATAATTAATGGAGAATAATAATAAAGAGCTATATATTCTTCCCTTTATTGGAATGGTATTCCTGATTGCAGGGTATAGCTTCAATAGCTTTCCATTTCTGATTTTCTCCGCGATAGCTCCGTTCTTCCGCCTTCATGATATCTTTCAGGATATAAAAAGGCCTTTTCGATTCTACCTGATCTATATTCTTTTCCCACTTACGGTATCCTACACGTTAATCGCCCAGTTTTTCCAGCCAGAAGTTATGTATTACCAAGGCGCTTTTTACGGACTACTCATGTCGCTCGCATTCTTTATCTTTTGGTTGACGGATAAATATGCACGCAACAGGCTGGGATACTTTACCCTGCTGCTTTACTGGCTGGCAATGGAGTATGTCGCCATAAAAATCCATCCCCCCTTTGCTCAATTACTGACCGGCACTACATTTTTGTCATTCCCTGGATTAGTAAATTGGAACGTATCAACGGGTATCATGGGGATATCGGCCTGGATACTGCTGGCAAACGTGCTCTTTTACCTGACCTTTTTCAAAGGAAAAGGAATACTTCATGGCAATTTCCGGCCAATTACCTTTTCCTATGCCCTGATACTGCTGGCAATTCCGGCTGCCATCTCATGGTGGTTCTATGACACAGGGGATATAATTACGACCTCAGAAGCTATTCTTGCCTATACCACCCCCGAAAAAATACCGGCTAAATTCTCTTCGTATGCCATTACCGGAGAGGTATTTGGACGAACCTCGGCCTGGGTGAGTGTACTCCTTATTCTGTACAGTCTTGTGAAACGTAAAGTTGACAAAGTATGAAAGATCCTAAAGACATAATGGTCCAATTACAGGTACTCATGCGGACTACCGGTAAGTTCATTCAGGATTCACAACGGAACTTCAGCACAAAAGATGTTGAAATGAAAGGGTTTAATGACCTGGTATCCTATGTTGATAAAGAAGCCGAAGGAATACTTGTGAATGGGTGCAAAGAAATTCTCCCTGCATCAGGCTTCATCACGGAAGAAGGAACGGCACCGGAAGAGGCGGGTGAAGACTATGTATGGATTATTGATCCGCTGGATGGGACAACAAACTTCGTTCACGGACTGCCGGCATATTGTGTCAGTGTCGCCCTCACATACAAAAATGACCTCTTACTAGGTGCTATTTTTGAGCCAAATCGAAATGAACTGTTTCATGCAATAAAAGGCGAAGGTGCATATTGCAACGAAACTGAAATTCATACGAGCCCGAAAAAGGCCCTGAAAGATTGTTTGCTTGCAACCGGGTTTCCCTATTATGATTTTGGTAAAATGGAGATCTATCTTAAGGTTCTCAATGATTTTATGCAATCCACACATGGACTCCGACGCATCGGTAGTGCTGCGATTGACCTTGCCTATGTAGCTTGTGGCCGTTTTGAAGGGTTTTTTGAATATAACTTAAATGCGTGGGATGTTGCCGCGGGTGCTTTGATCGTACAGGAAGCAGGTGGTAAAGTCACAGATTTTGCCGGTGGCAATGATTTCCTATTTGGACGTGAAATGATTGCTGCTTCGCCAGAAATTAATCAGGCTATGCAGGAAACAATTCGTCATCGCTGGAATTCGACGAACTAATATTTTACCTTTACAGTTAATATACCACCTATGCAGGAATACATACTTATCGCTTTATTTATCGGTGCCCTCGTGTACCTTGGGTTTGTTTTGCGTAATGCATTCCGGAGTGATACAGGTTGTGGTAAGAACTGTGGTTGTGAGAGTTCGCCAACCAGCAAATACATTAAATCTTCCTAAGCCCAGACATTAGTTCCCTCGGTACAATTCTTACACATTTCAATTTGGTCCCGACCAGTTAAAATGGCTTTTCTGAATTGCTGATATTCCGGCCCTGTCCAAATATCTCTGAAGGCATTTTTCCCCACCTGTCCCATGGTGTGATGAGCATCCTTATCGAAACAACACGGCACGATTTTTCCATCCCAGGTAATGACACAACCCTGCCACATTTTCCAGCATTCATTCAACAGGGGATTCTTTATATGATATGTACCATCTGACCCTCTCCGGTACCTCGAATATTTTGGATTATCCGGCATTAACTCAGATCCATTTTTGAAATCATAAATTTGAGCGGTTTTTATAACCACTTCATCAACCCCCAATTCACGGGCTAATTCTTTCACCTCTTCTACCTGATGCTCATTCTGACGCACGACAAGAAATTGAAAAATCAGATGAGGGGTTTTGCTTCGCAACCTATTTTTCGCCTCAACCATTTGCCTTGTACCCTCCAGCACCTTCGTCAGGCTGCCTCCTACCCGGTATGATTCATACGTTTCCTGCTCCGTGCCATCGATCGAAATAATCAAACGGTCAAGACCTGAACGCACGGTAGCCTCCGCCTTCTCCGCATCGAGGTAATGGGCATTGGTAGAGGTAGCCGTATATATTCCATTCTTGGCGGCATGCGCTACATAATCCAGAAACCTTGGATTCAGGTAGGGTTCTCCCTGGAAATAAAAAGTGAGATAAAGTAATTCGTTTTTTAGCTCATCAATAACAGAATAAAACACGTCATCCGTTAGCATGCCCGTTGGGCGACTAAAGGAACGCAACCCACTCGGACATTCAGGACAGCGCAGATTACACGAAGTCGTAGGCTCCAGGGATATGCTAATCGGCATACCCCTGTGCTGCGGTGATTTTCGCCACCTGGAGACGTGATAACTGGAAAAAACCTTCGCGGCATTCATCAGTTTTCTCCATGTCATCTTCGATGCCAAATTAATCGAATCCTGTATTCGGGTCATGAGGGTAAAGATGCAAAGGAGGTTACAATTAATAAAAGATGGAGGTATTTATTACGGAGCTTTAGGTTGAAATCTCCGATTCGTTGTATATTCATGCCCATGAGAAACGTCTTGGTCATCTCTCTGCTTCTGTCGGGCATTTTTTCGCCTTTATCAGCCCAGTTCAAGCTATCTAATGAAGCAGAAATACATATACTCACTTGTGGGCCCTATCAACCGGAATTATATTCTGCATTTGGTCACAGTGCCATACGGGTAACGGATCCCATCGTTGGAATTGACCTGCTCTATAATTACGGAATCTTTGATTTTGATCAGCCTAACTTCTACCTCAATTTCGCCCGGGGTTTTCTCAATTATAAACTGGGAGTAACCTATTACGACCGTTTTCGCGATTACTACGTCATGCAAAACAGGTACATCCATGAGCAGGTTTTAAACCTGACCTTGCCGCAGAAACAAGCGTTATTTGACTTCCTTCAATGGAATGCATTGCCGGAGAATCAGTACTATTCCTACGATTATTTTTATGACAATTGCGCTACCCGGGTCAGAGATGCCCTCAAGACCGTTTTCCAGGATGACTTGCGTTTTGATGGCAGTTATATCGATACAGATTATACCATCAGGGACCTGACCGACCTTTATCTGCATGAGCAACCCTGGGGGGATTTAGGTATCGACTTATGCCTCGGGTTACCTATGGATGTAAAAGCGACTCCCGAAATGTATATGTTCCTTCCCGACTATATCGAAAAAGGATTTAATCATGCATATATAAGTCGCAACGGACAAGAAATACCACTGGTTAAGGAAACCCTGATTACCTACACCTCCACCCCGGAAGACGATACGTCAAGTGCCATCACCCCTTTAGTTGCATTCACCTTGTTGCTTCTCCTTGGTATCGCCATTACGCTTTATGAGATAAAAGCGAAGAAGTATGTACGCGCATTTGACATCCTGCTTTTTCTGGTAATAGGCTTGGTCGGATGGTTATTGTTTGCCTTATGGACCATTACCGACCATAGCGCTGCCAGCAGAAATATGAATTTACTTTGGGCCATCCCGTTGTATTTTCCCGTTGTGTTTTGGCTTTTCCGGAAACAGCCCCCTCGTTGGGTCAGGTCATTTTTTCTGGTCACCTGTATCCTCGGTACGGTTACATTATTGACCTGGTTTATCCTGCCCCAGGATCTTCACGTGGCTTTGATTCCACTAACATTCCTGCTTGTAATAAGAGGGGGTTTGCTTGGACGATTCGATCACCTCCGCTCCAATTGACGGCAAATTCTACCACTTATTGACAGATTATTCGGTTGATAGATTGTACTAAAATAATCTGAAGCATCTACGTTATACTTGTGTCAATTACAACACGAGGACCACTACAAAGTGATTGAGAAATTAATCAGTACCCCACAAAAAAAGATACGCATTCGACGCGCCTTGATTTTGGGAAATTTTTATGACAGAGAGGTGCAGATTGTACAAGCCAGTACCTTAGGAGAAGAATCATTCAGAGACACCGTTATCGGTATTACATCGGAATCTCTTCTAACCAAGAAAGGTCGTTCGATTAGATTAAGCACGATTCAAACGATCTATCAACTGTAGTTCTAATTAAGTAGACCGGAGAAAAGCCATCCGTTTAGGCGGATGGCTTTTTATTTTCTGGAGAATTTAAACAACCGGGGCTCCCGTCCCGCTGCCTCGCTACTAATGAATAGTGTTCCGTCCGGAAAGAAAGCAATCCCTTCAGGCTGCCGATAAAGCTCCCTTTGTAATGGAACTACTTCAAGAAGGTCTCCTTCCTGAGAAAATATCGCCAGCAACATATCAGCCGATAGCAAATAGATATGCTGATCAATCGGATTGACAGCTACTGCTGATGGGTCAAAATCATTGACTTCCAGGTTTGGGTGTCGCCTTTTTAATAAGTTCTCTAAATCCTTTTCATCAACCTCTATCACAAGTGATTTAATTTCGCCGCTAATAGGTGCTACACGATAGACACCTTTCCCGGATGCCTTGAAATCTCCGGCGTCTCCCTGCCCTTTGCAGGCAACCAGCAAATCATTTCCGATCCTGCCCAGCCCTTCGACGTCATTACCATTATCAAATTTTGTCTTGGTCTTTCGTCCGGAAGTGCCAGCCGATTCCCCACGGAATTCATACAAGTCCCCGCCACTTTCCATGACATAAAATCGGTTATCCAAGAATTCAATCCCTTCATAATCATTATCATCCCCGAATTCAATCTCCTGTTGTATCCGGCCCGACTGATCCAGGATAAATACAATCCCATTTTCATCCTGTACAGCTCCCAGGTTTCCATTGGGTAAAGCGGTCAGGCCACTGATCTCCTCCAAACGCATGTCAAGGCTAACAACCGTATCAGGGGCATAGAAGGAATAAGGAACGATCGTATGATCGTATGACAGGTAAACAGAATCAATGGATTGTGACCCTTCATGACCAGGTGATGCACAATGCAGGAATAATGTGCAGGAAAACAAAAACAGGCTGGTAAGGTGAATCATACGAAATAGCTTGAACATGCAGGAAAATACACATAGTCTGTCAAAAATTGAGAATTCAAATGAAAGATTTTTAAATACTGTCTGCCCCCGTATCTTTGCCCATGCTTATGAAGAACGACTTGTTACTCCGAACACTTCGCGGAGAAGAAACCGAACGAACGCCGGTATGGCTCATGCGGCAGGCGGGAAGAATCCTGCCGGAATACAGAAAAGTGAGGAATGCATTAAGCGGGTTTAAAGAATTAGTGGAAACACCGGATCTGGCTGCGGAAGTGACTATCCAACCGGTGGATATACTTGAAGTGGATGCTGCCATTATTTTTTCTGATATACTGGTGATCCCTGAAGCTATGGGATTACGATATGAAATGGTTGAAAAGCGAGGGCCTCATTTCCCCGAGACCATTCGGTCTGTAAGAGACCTGGCGCAGTTGCATGTAGCGGATGCCTCGGGCATTCAATATACGCTTGATGCTATCCGGGAAACAAAAAAACGCCTTGACGGACGCGTTCCGCTTATCGGGTTTGCCGGAGCCCCCTGGACAATCTTTGCCTATATGGTCGAAGGTGGCGGAAGCAAGACCTTCTCCAATCCGAGAGGCATGCTATATCAAAACCCTGAGCTGGCCCATAAGCTGTTGCAAATGATAACAGACAGTACAATTAACTACCTGAAAGGTCAGGTAGAAGCCGGAGCGGATGTCGTACAGGTCTTTGATTCATGGGCAGGGGTGCTCACACCTGATAATTACCAGACGTTCAGTATTCCGTACCTGCGTCAAATATGCGACGCCATAAACGAGGTACCGGTAACCCTGTTTGCTAAAGACGCCTACTTCGCCCGCGAAATGCTTGCGGCGCTTCCGTGCCGTACCATTGGCCTGGATTGGTGTATGGATCCTGCTACTTCCCGTGAAATCGTGGGACAGACAAAAGTCTTACAGGGCAATCTGGATCCGGCTGTTCTGTATGGCTCGGAGGACGTCATCAGAGATGAGACGCGAAAAATGCTTGATCGATTCGGCCCGTACAACCACATTGCAAATCTGGGACATGGCGTTTATCCGGATATCGATCCTGAGAAAGTGCGCATCTTCATCGACGAAATAAAGCGATACAGCCCTTCATTACGAAAGAAATAAAACCAGGAAGATGCGGATCAGGGTTTCTTAATTTGCCAGCATTTTCAGCAGGGATGTCAGGCGTGACTTCAGGTTTCGGCGATCAACAATAAAATCAAGAAACCCATGGTCAAGTACGAATTCCGCACTCTGAAATCCTTTGGGAAGATCCTTGCCAATTGTTTCCCGAATAACCCTCGGTCCGGCGAAACCAATTAAGGCACCTGGTTCGGCAATATTAAAATCGCCCAA
>CAYGOW010000128.1:0-9018 GCA_964351425.1 uncultured Roseivirgaceae bacterium | reverse complement strand
CATTGCCCCATGGCGTAGCGAGCGGATGAAAAAATGGCTGGAACCATTATTAAAAGATGGTATCCGGTTTGATTTCCCCATTCATCGTCCCTTCAAGGACCTGAGCCAGGAAGAGCAGGAACTCCTTTGGACAGGCAACGAATACTTTAAAGGGCTCAATAAATTTTTCAAGCATCTGGAAGCCAAGACTCATAAAATTCAGTACCGGGTCCTGCTGTCCCGTTACCGAGGCCGAACAGTTTGTCCTGATTGCAGAGGTACGCGCCTCAGGAAGGATGCTTCCTATGTGCGGATAGATGGTAAATCTATTACAGACCTGGTTTTAATGCCTGTATCGCGTATCAGGACTTTCTTTGATAACTTGAAACTGTCCGATCATGACAGAAATATTGCCGAACGACTGATCCGTGAGATTAAATACCGCCTGGAGTTTATCGAAGAGGTAGGGTTAGGCTATTTGACCCTCAACCGAATGACCTCCACGCTTTCCGGGGGAGAATTTCAGCGAATTAAATTAGCGACTTCCCTCGGCAGTGCCCTGGTGGGGTCCATGTACATTTTGGATGAGCCCAGTATAGGTCTTCATCCCAGGGATACAGGCCGGTTGGTTAAAGTCTTGTTATCGCTTCGTGACCTGGGAAACACTGTGATTGTGGTTGAGCATGAAGAGGAGGTAATGAAGCGTGCGGATCAAATCATTGATATTGGACCCGATGCAGGTATTCATGGAGGCGAACTCCTGTTCCAGGGGGCAATTAATGAATTAAATGGCGTCGATACCCATACCGCGAGGTTTCTGCAGGGAACCGACCAGGTGCCTGTTCCCGCCCAACGGCGGAAATGGAAAGACTCCATTGAGATTACCGGAGCACGTGAAAATAATTTAAGGAATGTTAACGTCAAGTTTCCCCTCGGGGTATTGACCGTCGTCACCGGCGTGAGTGGTTCCGGTAAATCGACGTTGGTTAAGAAAATTCTTTATCCTGCGGTAGGTAAATACCTGGGGACTGTGAATGATGCGACCGGGAAGTTTGATCAGATGGACGGCGACTATAAGAAGATCACCCAGATTGAGTTTGTAGACCAAAACCCAATCGGAAAATCTTCACGCTCCAACCCGGTTACTTATGTGAAAGCATACGATGGGATACGCCAGCTTTATGCAGAACAGCCCCTTTCGAAACAACGCGGCTATAAACCATCTCACTTTTCCTTTAATGTAGATGGAGGCCGATGTGAAACCTGTCAGGGGGAAGGAGTTGTAAAAATTGAGATGCAGTTCATGGCGGATGTCTTTCTGACATGCGAGAGCTGTAAAGGGAAACGATTCAAACAGGAGATTCTAGACATAACGTATCATGACAAGCACATTGCTGATGTGTTGGCGATGACTGTGGATGAGGCACTTGTATTCTTTAAAGATAAAGCGCCTGTTTATAATAAGTTAAAGCCACTGGCGGACGTAGGTCTTGGGTACATAGGACTCGGACAATCATCTAATTCATTGAGCGGCGGGGAGGCGCAACGTGTTAAACTTGCTTTTTATCTTGGTAAAAATACCCGTGACAAAAACGATCATATCCTTTTTATCTTTGATGAGCCAACTACCGGCCTTCATTTTCATGACATCAATAAGCTGATGGATTCCATAAATGCGCTCATTGATCAGGATAATAGTGTTTTAATCATAGAGCATAATATGGAAGTCATTAAGACGGCTGACTGGATTATTGACCTTGGTCCTGAAGGCGGCGAGGAAGGCGGACAAGTATGTTTTCAGGGAACTCCGGAGGACATGGTCAAATTAGATAAAAACCACACAGCACAATATCTGAAAGAGAAGCTGATTATCGGATAATTGGTCCTTTCCTCGTTTCTATCCTTAATTAATCGATTCTATTTACCTTATTTACGGGCTTTTTTAATGGTTACCATGTACCACTCTGCGTTATTTATGAGGGTAAATAGACTATATGTTTAAGGCTTTCCTCCGTATTCTCCTGTTTCTGCTTGCGCTAACGCCCTGTTTCGCGCAAGAAGGCAACTATCCCCTAACACATTTTCCGACACCAGGTGAATTAAATGATTTTTATCCTCACCAAATCATTCAGGACCGTCATGGAATGGTTTTTATGGCCTACAATCGTGGAATAATACGATTTGATGGGGATGAATGGGAACAAATTCAAACCCCGGCTTCGGTATTTACGCTGGCCTATTACGGGGGAAAAATTTATACAGGCGGACCGTCGGGATTTGGATTGCTGGAGCGCGGCTCGGAACGCACCTGGCAATATGTCCCGCTCCATGCCCAGGATAGTACGACGAGTATCACCCAAATGATCATTCATAAAGGCAGGTTGGTGGGACTAAGTGAGCAGGCTCTTGTCTTGCTTGATTTAAAAGATCGCTCATACCAAAAAATTAAATACCAGGGCACTCAGGTTCTTGAAAAAATTCATGTGTTTGAGAATGAATTGTTCGTTGCTACCAATTTTTCTGCCCCATTAAAATTGTCAGGAGACAGTCTGTTGTCAGAAGCTACTATTGCGAGGGATCTGAGTTCGTTCGACTTTGTTGAAAAGTCACGTACCCGGGACTTGTACATCGCTGGTTCGGCACATTCAGAACCAGTTTTGCTCGATAAGTCTTGTAGGCGTATTCCGTGGCAGGAAGCTGATAATGAAGACTTACAATACCTTCGCGAGAGTGAAATAACCCAGGCCGCCTGGGTTGGAGATACACTGGTTGCACTTGCGTCACTCAAAGGAGGGGTCATCTTTATCCAGCCGTTTAAAGGGCGCATAACCAAAATTGTCAACGCCAGCTCTGGTTTACCGGATAATGAAGTCATTAGTCTGAGCGTTGACCGGAATAAGGCCGTATGGGTGGCCCATGAATACGGTCTTACCAGAATATCTCCTTTCATGCCTTATCGTACCTTCGATCAGTTTCCTGGCATTGAGGGGAAGATTTTATCTGTTAAAAGGCATTTGGGCGGTATGTACGTAGGTACCACCGAGGGATTATTCAAATTGACAAGAGTAGAAGAAACCCGCAAAATTCCGGTACGTTCTGCACCAGTAGCCTCCTCTGCCACGGATGACAAGGGGTTCTGGAAAAAGATATGGCCTTTCAGGAAGAAAGGAGATCAGGTAAGGACTACCTTTCGTCTTGAATTACAATCGGTAAGTCATCAATTTCAAAAGGTTGAAGGTCTTGAATCCAAGGTATTCCACCTGACATCGCACAACGAAAAATTATATGCCTCAGGCCTGGACGGGTTATATCTTATTGAAGATAATAAAAGTCAGCAACTGACTTCCTTACCAATTCGTTATGCGCATTACTCACCCTGGAGAGACCGATTGTACCTTACATCGTATACTGGCGAAGTTTATATGATGGACCCATCGGTTCATGGATCGCAGAAAAGAATTATGCAACAACAGGGAGAGCCTGTATCCTATATGTTTGAGGATGCTCGCGGCAACCTGTATTTCTGCGGCGTGAATACCTTGTATCAAATGGAACGTGGAGATATCTGGAGAGCCCGGGAGGTAAGTAAAATGAAGAACCCGTATTATGACGAAACCTTCGGATATGTGCGGGGTGATTCGGTTATATTTCTGCATAAAACAACGGGAGACATTTCAAACAGCATGATCGCCACATTGCACGGGCAACCGGTTGAGTCGCCCGATAAGGAAATTATAGATGTCATTCCCGGAGAAAATGGATCCATATGGGCACTAAAAGGCGTGCAGTGGAAACAACTAGGCAAAGATAATCAGGCCGTTGTGCCAGATCTTTCCATTTTTAAAAATGCCACCTACATATCGGATGATCCTGAAAAGAAAGGAATGTGGATCATTACCGGAAATAACAGTTTGTTTTTTCTGGAGAATGTGCCATCCCATGAATGGGCCCTGCCTAACTCACCGTACTTGTATGAAGTGCAGGCTGGCACGGACCTTATAAAACCCGGTGATGATATTGTGATCGATCAGGAAGTTGGCAATGTCAATTTCCAGTTCTCACAGGCCGAATTTACACAGCTGATTGATATGGAATACCAGTACTATGTGGAGGGATTGGATGAATCCTGGAGTGACTGGTCGACCAATAATCGTTCAATTGCACTTTCCTACTTACCGGCTGGAAAGTATACCCTGCATTTTCGATCAAGGAATTCCCTTGGACAAATGGAGACCGTAGCACCTGTTTATTTCAAGATACTGGCTCCATACTGGAAACGACCCTGGTTTTACCTGGTTGAATTTGCGTTTATCGGATTAATGTTACTTATTTCCGTTCGAATGAAAGCTATGGGCTACAAGTACCGCCTGATTAGCCGATTACTTGCCCTGTTGACACTTGTAATTATTATCGAGTTGATTCAGATTCTGGCAGAAAGTAAATTCGAAACTGAAACATCTCCGGTGGTTGATTTTGTTATACAGGTAGTTATAGCAATAACCATTTTACCGGTAGAAGAAATTTTACGGAAGTATATATTTAAAGATAAGCATGTCAAAGTATCCGATCTATTCGCCCTTAAAGAAAGACGACGCAGAAATCGCAGGAAAGTCAATATCGAATCACTTTCTGACGCCAGTGTCCCTGTTCAGAAATAGTCTCGTTCTATTAATCATTTTTTTTCTAGGCGCCTGTACCTCACCAGCAGCCGAGGAGGAGGAAAATAAGCCAATTAACCCGGCAGCAGAAGGATTTAATCTCGAAGGCTCCGACCAGCAGGCAATTCAACTGGCCGACAGTGTTATGGAAGCCATGGGTGGTCGGGCTGCCTGGGATGACCTGAACGTAGTCTCGTGGACGTTTTTCGGCGCCAGAGAGCTAATCTGGGATAAAGAAAATGGTCGTGTCAGAATAGATGGACAGTTTGGAAGTGACCCAGCCTGATTCTCTTTCCAAATACCTTGAAGAGGCCAAAAGCATATGGATCAACGACTCATACTGGCTTTTTATGCCATTCAAGCTAAAGGATAGTGGGGTTACGTTGAATTATTTGGGGGAGGATACCATGCAGAATGGTCAGCCGGCTGAAGTTTTAAAATTAACTTTTAAGGAAGTCGGGGTAACCCCCGACAATATGTACAAGGTATATGTCAGCCCGGAAGACAACCTTGTTTACCAGTGGGCCTATTATCAGAGCTCGAGCCAGGATAGTGCTTCGGCCATCTGGCCATGGGACAATTACCAGCAGTACGGTGATTTGCTGCTTTCGGCAGGTCGCTCAGACGGCAGGGGCCCGTCGAATGTTAAGGTATACGGTGAAGTCGATGATCGTGTCTTTACCTCCTTTGATGATCCGGGCTTAAATTAACAGAATGGGGCATCATCACCATCACGTGACGCACGGAAAAGCCTTTGCGATAGGTATTGGGCTCAACGTGATTTTTGTGGTGATCGAGGTGATTTATGGATGGATATCCAATTCATCAGCACTTCTGGCCGACGCAGGACATAATTTCAGTGATGTTTTCAGTTTGATATTCGCGTGGTCTGCGGCCTGGATGGCGGTGAAACAACCTTCTCAGCGATTTACGTACGGGTTAAGAAAAACGACCATCCTGGTCTCAGTGTTGAATGCTCTGCTTCTCTTTGGCGCCTCTGGTGCCATCCTCTACCATGCCATAGTCCAGTTGCAGCGAGGCGAAGCGGTTGCAGGGGATACCATTATCTGGGTGGCCGCTGTGGGCATTTTTATAAATACCATTACAGCCTTGATGTTTTTAAAGGGGCAAAAAGAGGACCTGAATATCCGGGGAGCCTTTCTGCATATGGCTGCTGATGCTGCGGTTTCCCTGGGTGTAGTGATCGCCGGGTTGCTTGTAAAATATACCGGATTGTACTGGATAGACCCGGTGACGTCTTTTGTCATTGTTTTCGTCATTGTCTGGAGTACCTGGAAATTATTCAGGGATTCATTGAAGCTCGCGCTTGACGCGGTGCCTAAGGGAATAGATTTGCAGGAAGTACGTAATTTCCTGGAGCAACAAAAAGGAGTGAAAGATGTGCATGACCTCCATATTTGGGCTATGAGTACAACCACCAATGCGCTTACGGTTCATTTGGTGATGCCGGAGGGCAATTCCGACCAATTCCTTTTCTATCTCAGAGAAAAGCTCAGTGATAAATTCAATATAGGTCATGCAACCATCCAGGTTGAAAAGACATTTTTTGATGAATCATGCAGCCCTCACTGTGTCTGATTACGGTTGTAGAAAGTGACCAAATATCCTACCTTTGGTTCAAGACAAAAATGCACCATGGAGATAAAAGAATATATAGATAATCATCGAAGCAGATTTATAGACGAACTGCTGGATTTGTTGCGAATTCCTTCGGTTAGTGCCGATAAAAAATTTCATCAGGATGTTTTGCGTACAGCAGATTACGTAAAAAAGAGCTTGAAAGAAGCCGGAGTGGATCATGTCGAAATATGCAAGACCGCAGGGTATCCCATTGTTTATGGAGAAAAAATAATCGATGAAAATGCGCCTACGGTATTGGTGTATGGTCACTATGATGTGCAGCCGGCCGATCCGTATGAATTATGGGATTCACCTCCTTTTGAGCCTGTGATTAAAGATGACAAGATCTATGCGCGTGGTGCTTGCGACGACAAAGGCCAGATGTACATGCATGTTAAAGCATTTGAGACATTGGTAAACACCGACGGACTTACGTGCAATGTGAAATTCATGATCGAGGGCGAAGAAGAGGTTGGTTCGTCAAACCTGGAAGTATTTGTAAAGGAGAATGGTAAGAAACTGGCATGTGACGTGATTCTCATTTCAGATACAGCAATGATTTCCATGGAACATCCCTCAATTACAGTGGGCCTGCGTGGGTTGAGCTATCTTGAAGTGGAAGTCACAGGGCCAAATCGTGATTTACATTCCGGGGTTTATGGAGGTGCAGTGGCGAACCCGATAAATGTCCTTTGCGATATGATTGACGCTCTTCATGATGAAGACGGGCGCGTCACGATTAAAGGTTTTTATGACAAAGTACAGGAACTCTCCCGGGAAGAACGAGAGGCTTTGAATAAGGCCCCCTTTGATCTTGCCGCATACAAGAAAGACCTGGATATAAAGGAAGTCCAGGGAGAAAAGGGCTACACAACGATTGAACGCACCGGTATTCGTCCGACTCTTGATGTCAATGGGATCTGGGGAGGCTATATCGGAGAAGGGGCCAAAACAGTTCTGCCTTCAAAAGCATCGGCCAAAATCTCCATGCGATTGGTTCCTGATCAGGACTCTGCAGAAATAACCAGATTATTTACTGAGCACTTTAAGGCCCTGGCTCCCCCCAGCGTCAAAGTAAAAATCACACCACATCACGGAGGGCAACCGGCCGTAACGCCTACCGATTCTGAGGCGTATGCCGCTGCCAGCGCTGCCTGTGAGGAAGTTTTTGGTAAGACTCCCATCCCAACACGAGATGGAGGAAGCATTCCGATTGTTTCCTTATTCAAGAAGGAACTAGACGTGGAAACAGTCCTGCTTGGCTTTGGGCTCGACAGTGATGCGATACATTCTCCGAATGAACACTACGGGATTACAAATTATTACAAGGGGATTGAAACGATCTGTCATTTTTATCGTCATTTCGGGAATAAATAAGATTGACCAATCGTTATGAATCGTACTTGATGGTATAACAGACATTTTTTGCATCAACGAACTATGGTAAAACGGCTGAGTATTATTCTCCTGTGGCTTGCAGTAATGAGCCTCCCCAATGTTGTAAAGGCACAAATTCTTGAGACCGCTACCTGGATTACCGAGACAAGTTCGACCGAGGTTGAAATCGGTGACGAAGTTGAGTTGATCTTTAAAGCAACCATTGATCCGGATTGGTACCTGTATTCCAGTGATTTTGATCCTGATTGCGGCCCCATTGTAGCGTCTTTTTCATTTGCAAAGCACCCTTCTTATGAACGAGTGGGAGACATTCGGGCCATAAACCCCGAGGAGAAATACGATGACATATTTGAGTGCACAGTTCGGATTTTTAAAGGGACCGGTGAATTTCGTCAGACTGTCAAAATACTTGCGGCGAATCCTGTAATCCGAGGTTCCTATGAATATCAGACTTGTTCGGATATTGATGGAAAGTGCATCAATTTCGAAAAGGACTTCCGGTTCGACCGCATCGCTGCGACCGGTGCATCTGCCGAGGAAAAGCCTGCGGAAAAACCGGCAGTCTCCGCTGAAACCCGTGAGAATGCCTCACGTCCGGTCAGGGATGAAGCAAAATCATCCGAAGTGGCGGAAGTGAATGAAAGCACGGAAGAACCCGCGTTGACAAATGAGGAGGTGAAGGAAGAAGGCGTTTCCAATGGGAATACCTCAGTAGAAGGGCCGATTCTCGACGAGTCGATTTTCTCGGCAGATGTGCAGGTAAAAGAAAAGCAGACCCTGTGGCTGTTTATGATTCTGGCCTTTTTGGCTGGATTAACTGCCTTGGTGACTCCGTGCGTCTTCCCAATGATCCCGATGACGGTGACGTTTTTTACCAAAAAGGCGGGGACGGGTAAAGCCTTGATTTATGGATTGTCAATCATCATTATCTATACAATAATTGGCTCGGCTGTCGCCCCGCTTATGGGACCGGAAACCGCGAATCACCTGTCCACCGAATGGTGGCCAAACCTCATATTCTTCCTGGTCTTTATCATTTTTGCTTTGTCCTTTTTTGGTTTGTTTGAATTGACTGTACCGAGTTCATTCGTCAATGCCATGGATAAAAAATCTGATAAGGGGGGACTGATCGGCGTCTTTTTCATGGCATTCACCCTGGTTCTTGTCTCATTCTCCTGTACCGGCCCTATTGTAGGGTCCATCCTGGTAGCTTCTGCAGGCGGAGAATTTCTCAAGCCTATTTTGGGTATGTTTGCATTTTCACTTGCTTTTGCGATACCCTTTACCTTATTCGCTATTTTTCCAAAGTGGCTCAGCAATTTGCCGAAATCCGGAGGATGGT
>CAYGOW010000127.1:3474-9088 GCA_964351425.1 uncultured Roseivirgaceae bacterium | reverse complement strand
GTTTCTCCCTGCCTAACGATGTACCATATTTTAATGAAGTTTGGGTTAAGAGGAATTTGTTTTTTTACCATGGCTCTTGCTTCCTCAGGGGTTCTGGCAAGCAAAATTGGCGGGTCTTCTATTGTGGCAAATTCTTCTGGCTGATAGGTCGAAATGAGTGGGCCTGTTACGAATAAATTGGGGGCAATGTTTTTGTCTTTTGACTTCTCCCTGATGTCATAATTAGACATGGGGCCACCAAAATCAAAAACGTTGCCTATTCCTGCTTTCAAATAAAGATCAAAAAATTCATTTATATGGTCGCTGATCCATTTTTGCTCTTGAGCATAAGGGGTAAATATCCTTAACTCAATGTCATCGGGGCGAGTATACAACCCCCCACTTTGAAAAAAATGAACATGACCATCTACCCATGAAGGAACTACCCATTTGTCGTTTGCTACTATCAATTGTGCATTGGAGGGCAATGAAATGGATGACTTAGGACCCATAGATTTGATCTTTCCTTCCTCAATTAAAATCGTCATTTGATTTTGAATCTCTCCTGTTTTGGGATTAATGATGTTCACATCACTAATTACAAGAGGAATCTGACCATATACTGAATTACCTAATAACCAAATAAATAACCCTGTGATTATTTTGTTCATATCGCTTTACCTACAAAAAATAGCCCAGAAAGATGAGAAAGTTAATATATACATTCCTGCTGTCAACGCTGTTATTCTGGCAGCCTGTGCTCGGGCAAAACGCCAAGGCTGATTATGGAACCTTTGCGCTGACAAATGCCAAAATAATTACAGTGACAAATGGCACTATTGAAAATGGCACCCTGGTTATTCAGGATGGCAAAATTCTGGCATTGGGAACAAATGTCAATGTTCCTTCCGGAGCCAAGGTATTCGACTGTACCGGGATGGAGATTTATCCGGGTATGATTGAAGGCGGATCGCGTATCGGTCTTACGGAAGTTGGTTCGGATCAACGGACGAGGGATTATAACGAGATTGGCGATGTGATACCTCAGATGAAAGCCCTAACGGCGGTGAATCCCAATTCGGCGCTCATTCCTGTTAACAGGATCAGTGGCGTTACAACATCACTTGTAGTACCTGCCGGTGGGGTATATTCGGGTACAGCCGCGCTAATAAACCTGCATGGCTACACGCCGGATCAGATGTATGCTGGTTTTGAATCCGTGGTTATTAATTACCCGGTATCCGGACGTCGAGGATGGTGGGACCGTCGTTCCGAAGAAGAAATCAAAAAGGCGGCCGAAAAAGCGATTGAGGAAATGAAGAATGTTTGGGAACAGGCCAAGGAGTATGCCCGAATCGATTCGGGACTCCGTGCCGGTAACAATGGTGAAAAAGCCGATTATTATCCTGAAATGGAGGCATTGATCCCCTACGTTAAGGGCGAGAAGCCGGTTATTCTAAATGTTTCCGCGGCAAAGGATATTCTTTCAGCCATCAAATGGGTGGAAGAAAATAATGTTAACGCCATATTTAGTGGGGTAGAGGAAGGTTGGCGCGTTGCCGAAGAATTGGCAAAGGCAAAAATTCCGGTTATTACAGGACCGGTATTGAGTAACCCTACACGATCGTCTGACCGCTACGATCAGCCTTATAAAAACCCGGGAATTATGTCTAACGCAGGAGTGAAAGTTGCGTTGAGTGCCGGTGGTGCTGAAAACATAAGAAATTTACCATATAATGCGGGTTTTGCTGCTGCATATGGCATGGGACGCGAAGAAGCGTTGAAGGCGATCACCATAAATCCGGCAGAAATATTCGGGGTAGCCGATAGAATGGGTTCATTGGAAGAAGGAAAAGATGCGACTTTATTTGTGACAACAGGAGATCCGTTTGAAACCAGTACCGATGTAACCTATGTCTTCATTGAAGGGTGGAATATTCCACTGGAAAGTCGACAAACCAAACTTTATGATGAATTTCTCAAACGCGAACCTGGTGTTGAGTAATCATCTTTAAGTGATTTACTATGAGAGAAAGGATGTCTTAATAAGACGTCCTTTCTTTGTTTATACCCACTCCTGAATCAAATTCTGCTCAAATACCGAAGGGTGCATGTACCGGGAGGTAGTTTTTTCTGATTTGATAGTTTTTCCGTGGCGGTCATGCTATTTTTGCGCCATGTCAGAGCAGATCCTTATCCTTGATTTTGGTTCCCAGTACACACAACTTATTGCCCGAAGGGTAAGGGAACTCAATGTATATTGTGAAATTCACCCATACAACAACCCTCCGGCCCTTACGGAGGAAATAAAAGGGATTATTTTATCCGGGAGTCCATGTTCGGTTCGTCAGGAAGATGCTCCGGAAGTAGATCTGGCGGGGTACAAGGGCAAAGTCCCCATTTTAGGGGTCTGTTATGGTGCACAATTAATGGCGCATAAGTTTGGAGGGAACGTACTTCCTTCCGAAATCCGTGAATATGGTCGAGCACGATTATCACATGTTGATCAGCACAATGAATTGATGAAGGAATTGTCACTGGATTCTCAGGTGTGGATGTCGCATGGGGATACCATCAGCGAACTTCCCGAATCGTTCCAGGTCATTGACAGTCCTCCCTCTGTCAAGGTAGCGGCGTATAAGATTGAAGGGGAACAAACATATGGGATTCAGTTTCACCCGGAGGTAACACACAGCATTGAAGGCAAAACCCTGCTGCGAAACTTCGTGGTGCATATTTGTCATTGCAGCCAGGACTGGACACCGGATATTTTTGTTGAGACGACAGTTCAGGCCTTGAAAGAACAAATTGGTGATGATAAAGTGGTTATGGGTTTGTCAGGAGGGGTAGACAGCAGTGTTGCCGCTATGCTTATCCACCATGCGATCGGAAAGAACCTCCATTGTATTTTTGTTGATAATGGTTTATTAAGAAAGAATGAATTTGAGGAGGTATTGAAATCCTACGAAGGAATGGGACTTAACATTAAGGGAGTCGATTCCAAGGACCGGTTTTATGAAGCACTTAAGGGTCTGACCGATCCGGAGGATAAGAGAAAGGCTATTGGCCGCACATTCATTGAGGTCTTTGACGACGAGGCGCATGGTATTCAGAATGTCTCCTGGTTAGGGCAAGGCACTATTTATCCGGATGTTATTGAGTCCGTTTCCGTCAAAGGACCGTCCGCTACTATCAAGTCACATCACAATGTTGGTGGTCTCCCTGATTTCATGAAATTAAAAGTCGTTGAACCGCTGAATACACTATTTAAGGATGAAGTACGTTTGGTAGGTAGAACGTTGGAAATTGATGAAAACATTTTAGGACGTCATCCTTTTCCAGGCCCCGGTTTGGGTATTCGAATTCTTGGAGACATTACCCCGGATAAGGTTCGGATACTTCAGGAAGTAGATCATATATTTGTGCAGGGATTGAAAAACAATAACTTATACAACGATGTTTGGCAGGCAGGGGCCATGTTGTTACCTGTACAATCTGTCGGTGTCATGGGAGATGAACGTACCTACGAACGGGTGGTAAGTCTCCGTGCGGTCACCAGTGTCGATGGAATGACTGCGGATTGGTGCCATTTACCCTATGATTTTTTAGCAGATGTTTCAAATACCATAATTAATACTGTCAAGGGAGTTAACCGGGTTGTTTACGACATCAGTTCAAAACCTCCTGCGACGATCGAATGGGAATAATATGATGAAATACGTCACTATCTTTTTAATTACACTGTCGTTTTTGGCTTTTACAGACCTGGTTGGTCAATCCACCAATTATCAGCAACAATACCTGCGTGGGAAGGAGCTGTTCAGGGAAGGGAATTATGCCTTAGCACGTGAAACCTTCAAGCCGGTTATTCCTAAGGACCCGGCAAACCCCTTTTCGGAATATGCCACATTCTATGGGGCCCTTTCAGCATATTATGATGGCTATCCGGCGGCGGCAAGAGAAATGTTGCTTCAGGCCAGGGACAGATTCCCGGATTGGTCACGTCTGGACGAAGTACATTACTGGCTGGCAAAAATCTATTTTGAGAGTGAGGATACCTATCTTGCTTTAAACGCGGTAAATGCGATCAAAGATGGGGGCGTCAAGGAAGACGCACAGCGAATGGCCTATCATTTTCTGTATACCAATAATGATGTATATGAGTTAAAAGCCTTCTACAAGGATAACGGAATGAATCCGGCATTGGGCCGGGCATTGGCAGAAAAAATTTCCGAGCAACCGTTGGAGCAACAGGACAGGGAATTGTTGGAGGAGCTTATTAAAAAATTCAATCTGGATACCTCCAAGTTTATAATTTCTGCGGTGGAAGAAACTGTCTTTAAGGATAGTTACCGGATTGCCGTGATGCTTCCTTTTATGGTCAGTGACCTGAATGCGAATGATCGTCGCCGGCCTAACCAGTTTGTCCTTGATTTTTACCAGGGGCTCCGGATGGCCATTGATACCCTGAATGCGCAGGGCATTTCATTGGAGTTATTCGCGTACGATACCAAAAGGGATAGCCTCACCACCAAAAGAATTCTGGAGAAAGACGAAATGAAGACGATGGATTTGATCATCGGACCTTTATACCCGCAACCTGCCCGACTGGTAAGTGACTTTGTGCTGAACCATAAGATTAATATGGTCAACCCATTGAGTAACAGCGTAGAGTTTACCGGCAATAACCCGTATGTATTCCTGTTCAATCCAAGTGTGGCCACCATTGGTGAAGTGGCCGCGGATTATGCATATGATAGTTTTGGAGATGGTCCGGGGTTGGTTCTTTTTGGCGATACACGTAACAATCGTGTCATGGCGGAGTCATTTGCAGACGTCTATAATCAACGTGGCGGCGAATTACTCATGGTTCGTCAAATAGATAAAGATAATACGAGGGAAATTTTAGATATTCTCCTTGGAAAGGGCGTGATGATTAAAGATGTTACAGAAGCAGAAGAGAACGATGATTTATTTTCCATTCCAAAAGATAGTTTGTCATTTGTTTTCGTAGCCTCGGAGAATAGTCTTGTATTCTCCAAAGTGGTGAGTTCAGTGGACTCTCGTGGTGACAACGTACAGATCATAGGCTCCGCCGGATGGCTAGATATTCCAGTGGTAAAATACGAAGTGTATCAACGTTTGAATACACATTTTTATGCGCCTTCCTATATCACGTATAGCTCAAATTCTTACCGGATGTTCCGAAATAACTTTGTGAAGAAGCACCGTGCCGCTCCGACAGAATATGCTGCCAAGGGCTATGAATTGGGGTTATTCTACGGAAAGAGTCTTAATGCGTTTGGTAAATATCCCCAGGTTACATGGGCCAAAAATCCTAAACAACCTGGCTATCTTGCACCAGGGTATCGGTTTGACCGCAGCCAGGACAATCAGTTGGTGCCATTCCTGGAGTTTGGGGATGAAGGACTGGAAGTGGTGATCAGGGAGCGTAGTTCAAAAGAAAAAGAAGATAATGACAATAGAAAATAGCAGGAAACTATACCAGGAAGCAAAGAGATACATTCCCGGCGGAGTTAATTCACCGGTCAGGGCATTTAAAGCAGTCGGTGGAGATCCGCTATTTATAAAAAAGGCCAGGGGCGCCTATATCGAGGATGAAGATGGAAACCAA
>CAYGOW010000127.1:0-3464 GCA_964351425.1 uncultured Roseivirgaceae bacterium | reverse complement strand
AACTCGTGGGGCCCGATGATACTTGGACATGGTCATCCCGTCATTGAAGAGGCTGTTATGAAGGCCATTGGAGGTTCTCTCTCCTTTGGAGCTCCTACCGCACGGGAAGTGCAGATGGCAGAACTTATTACTACTATGATTCCTTCGGTCGAGAAGGTTCGAATGGTAAACTCCGGTACCGAAGCAACCATGTCGGCTATTCGCCTGGCAAGAGGCTATACTGCCCGGGATAAGATAATTAAGTTTGACGGATGTTATCACGGACATGGTGATTCATTCCTGATCGCTGCCGGTAGCGGCGCGGCGACCATGGGTGTGCCGAACAGTCCGGGGGTGACACGCGGAACAGCCGAAGACACGCTGATTGCGCCATTTAATAACATCGACGCGGTAAAAGACCTGGTTCGGGATTATCCCGAAGAAATCGCCGCAATAATTGTAGAGCCTGTTGCGGGTAATATGGGATGTGTTTTACCGGAGAATGGGTTCCTTGAGGATTTGCGCGAAATATGTACGGAGCATCATATCGTTTTAATTTTTGATGAAGTAATGACCGGTTTTCGGCTTTCTGAAGGCGGTGCCCAGGAGCGTTTTGGGGTACGGCCGGACTTAACCACCCTGGGTAAAATAATTGGCGGAGGAATGCCGGTAGGCGCCTATGGTGGAAAAGCGGAAATCATGGATTTTGTCTCACCCGAAGGGCCTGTTTATCAGGCAGGAACGCTATCAGGAAATCCAATCGCCATGGCGGCTGGCATTGCCATACTTGAATACCTCAAGGGACACCCTGAAGTTTACCGGCAAATTGATAAAACCACTGAAATTCTCGAGGAAGGCATGCGGGATAATTTGAAGTCATTTGATCTTGACTATACGATCAATCGGTGCGGCTCCATGATAAGCCTCTTTTTTACCGATATGCCGGTTTCAAACATGGATCAGGCCAAGCGATGCGATACGGAATTGTTTGGACGATACTTCAGGGGAATGCTTGAAAAAGGCATTTACCTGGCACCATCACAATTTGAGGCATTATTTATTTCTGCCAGTATTCGTGAAAATGAAATTGAGAAATACCTGAAAGCCCACAAGAAAGTCATTGAACTCATCCATTAATTATCCCCCTGCCGGTTAATACAGGTAGAAAGAGAGCAATAATTCAAGCGAGAAAAACATAGCAATCAGGCACATATAAATAAACCCGGTCAGGTTAAACTTGACCAGCGTTTTGAACCATCCTTGTTTGTAAACGCGCAGGAAGGAAAGATACGCATAGGTGGTAACCCCGATGAAACTAAAGAAGTTTATTGTGGTAGGCCAGTCCTCATCCGTGATTATGAAATAGGAAAATATCAGTGTGATCCCGTAGATAAGGTAAGCGAATGAATGAAGGTGCAGGCCATGGATAATATGGTTGAAATAAAGAAAAGGCCTGCGGATGTATAGGAGTTTAAGGATTGCCGCAAATATTGGTATCAGGAATAACATCATGATCGGCAGGTTTTTCACAATGTAACCGGCCAATGCTTCTTTGTCAGCCCGGTTGACTCGAATAACTTGTCTGGTCAGGTTAGCTTCCATGCCTTTTAACTCGCCCATGTCCAATGAATCAAGTATTTGTTGGTCGGTTAAGGTTCGGTCTTTCCCTAATTCATTTAATTTCTCATAGTCAATTCTGAATAGGATGAATTCATTTTGATCCGTCGTATCCTGGTCAATGGAATCGGCAAGATTAATTTCCGGGACATTCACCGATGTCTCCTTGGGTAGTTGGGTGATGGTGGTGTCCAAAACTTCCTGAGTGAGAAAATTGGCAATTTCCTGCCGTTCCGAGGGGGAAGAATATTTCCGAAAGGCGTTCATAAATCCCAGGGAATCATTTGCTGCCAGGGCACTATCCATTTTCCTGAGAGATTCTTCCGATAAATTACCGCGAATCGAGGCGCGTGCTGTGCTGTCCAGTGCCTCGAAAGTTTCACCGGCTTCTGCGGCTTCCTCAATTGTCAGGGGAGGGCCCTGAGTTTCCTGAACGAGATCCTTAGCCAGAAGTGACCAGATAAAGAAATAAAAGAGGCTGATGATAAGATACATCCTGAGGGGATGGGCATATGAGACGCGCTTCCCTTCAAAATACCGGTTGGTAATGTAGCCGGGTTTGGTAAAAAAGGGTATGACCGTTTTGGTCAGTTTAGAATCAAAAGCAAAGTAATTACTGAAGAAATCGTGAATCAATGTCCCGACAGATACATTATTGTCATTATTTTCCTGGCCACACATGGGGCAGAAATTGTAAACCTCATCCAGCATTGCGTTACAATTAAGGCAATGCGTAACCTTCCTGCGTATCTTCATTGACTAAAAATTCTGCGAGAAGATATTAAAATAATCCAGAGAAGTGAAATAAAGCGCTGTTTTTGAAAAAAGAATAGTTACCTCGTACTGCCTTACATGATAAATAGACAGGCAAACGACGAACCTGTTGCCTGACGTTAAAAAAACAATTAACTTGTCAATACTTTAGATTTTTTACGTGTCACATTTTTTAATATTATGTCTGTGAAGAAGTCAGCTTTACTTTTCGCTTCGCTGTGTTTTCTTTTCTCTATTTCCTCATTTTCTCAGGGTAAGAGAGCGGATCAGGTACCTGTTACCTTCGAAGAATTGTACGATGAACCTTATGCCATAAATAAGTTATTTGTTCATTTTCAGCCAATTTATGGTGAATTATGGAAAGCAAATGTGAATGGCGGGTTTGGTCTGGAAGTGAGTTATTATTTAAAAGATAAGTTTGATTTCAGGGCACACGCCAGAAAAACGTACTCACAAAAATTTGACATGGCCCGTGATATCGCCACCAATAACAGCGATATGGATAATGCGCCCAACGTTTTCAACTACTATGAATTCGGCGCCACTTATCACCTGAAGGACTTTGAGAAAAGCTCCATAACCAAGATGGTTTTGTACAAAAAAAGCTACAAAGGAGGCAAATGGGCTGCACGTGTACCATTGAACGCAGAAATACCCAGTAAATTAAGGAAAATAACAGGCATTCGTGCCGGTGGCGTCTTCTTCGATACATCGGTTGATTATAACCGCGCCCTGGAGGCACAGGGACGCGCTGTGTCGGACATCAAAAATGATGAAGGAGTTTCATTGCCGGAGACAGTTTTGGATCAGAATGGCGATCCACGTGACATTGTCGTATTCGGTAACATGGATGTTGCAGCATTTTACGTTGGTGGATCCATTAGCTGGATACGTAATGTGGCTGTCGATTTTGATAACAACTACCAGGATGGAGTAGATGATTTAATGCTTACCGCATTCTTTGATATCACCGTGGCGCCGGCTGTCGGACTGGACAATCTGGTTTATCAGGGAGTGACCTATGGCTCTGATCCCCTGGAAACATCTCCATTTGGTTTTCGGGCTGGTCTCGAAGGTAAGTTTAACCGGACATT
>CAYGOW010000126.1:0-9090 GCA_964351425.1 uncultured Roseivirgaceae bacterium | reverse complement strand
GGGTTCACGATCAAGTCCACATACCGCTGACGATAGCGCATTTCGGGGTCATTGAAAGCATGGTGGCGTACTTTATTCCCTGCTTCATCCTCCGTTTCCTTCACTACGGGCAATGGTTTCAATGACTTGGAAAGTACAGTCAGTGAGTTGACATGAATACTAATTTCTCCGGTCTGAGTCGTAAAAACATGACCCCTGACACCGACAATATCTCCTATATCCAGCAGTTTTTTGAAAACTGTGTTGTAAAGCGTTTTATCTTCATCCGGACAAATATCATCGCGTCTGATATAAATCTGGATTTTGCCAGTACTGTCCTGTAACTCGGCAAACGAAGCAGAGCCCATGATGCGGCGACTCATGATTCGGCCAGCCAGCGAAACATTCTTATAATCAATCTTCCGTTTCTCATAATTATCCAGAATATCCTTTGCAGTCACATTCACGGCAAAGGTTTCCGATGGATAGGGATTTACGCCAAGTTCCTCCAGGCTTTTCCTGGCCTCTCGTCGTACGATTTCCTGTTCGCTTAAATGCATAACGTTAGATTGAATAGTTTATAGAATCAATTAGGGCTGCAAAGATAGTTAAAATGCGCTTCGAGGCCACTATGACGGGTTATTTCCTGCTTCGTCGGGTAATTTCCTTCCGTATGAGCATCAATTCACGGCTACTCTGTCCGGCAACAGACGTATTTTCCTCTGCCCGTCTGAAAAGATAAGGCATTACATGTTTAACCGGTCCGTAGGGCACATACTTGACTACATTAAACCCTGCCTTCGCCAGGTTAAATGAAATGTTATCACTCATGCCATACAGCTGCGAAAACCAAACGCGCTGATCATCATTGTTCATGCTATGTTTATCCAGCAATACTGTTAAATAGTAATTACTGTATTCATTATGCGAACCGCAGATCAGGGAAATACGCTGCTTATTATCCACGCAAAAGGCCAATCCTTTATTAAAGTGGTCGTCGGTATCCTTCTTCGTCTCATGAATGGGTGAAGGGTATCCTTTATCTTCTGCGCGCTCTCTTTCCTTCTCCATGTACGCACCACGCACCAGTTTGGCTCCCAGGTAGTAATTATGCATTGCCGCGTAGTGCATCGCATTCCGAAGATTTTGCAACATGTCCTTCCGGTACATCTGATAGGTATTGAAGACGATCGCCCGCTCTTTGTTAAAGCGCTCCATCATCTCATAGGCCAGTTCATCAATGGGCTTCTGGATCCAGGTCTCTTCTGCATCCATGAGGATGGGTACCCCCGCATCATATGCTGCCTGGCAGATTTGCAGTACGCGAGACCGGACCCGTTCAAATTTTTCCTTCTCCTTTTCAGTGAGCGCAACACCCTCCTGTACCTTCTGAAGCAAAGGCGTATTAGCAAGTCCGGTCGTTTTAAAAACACAGAAAGGAATGTGTTCATGGGTTCGGGCCGTTTCAATGGTCCGGAGAATCTCATCCTTCGTACTGTCAAATCCTTCTTCTGATTCACCTCCTTCTACACTGTAATCCAGGATTGTGCCAATGCCGTAATCACCAAGTTCCTGAACCGTAACAAGGCTTTCGTCAATGGTTTCGCCACCACAGAAATGTTCGAATACGGTATTCTTTATAATGGGTTTGATGGGCAATCCAATCGCTAAAGATGCTTTCACGGCTCCGGTTGCGACTTTGGATATGAGTGGATGGTTCACCACAGTGAACATCATGTTTGCTTTACGCAGTGCTTTGTCTGATTTGGCCTGAAAGGCTACGGCTGTATTATCAAATCGGTTGGTAATCGCTTGTTCCATTTTGCAGATTGGTACGGTGCAAAGATATAAATTAACTGAGAATGACCTGTTTTGTTTTTTTTAAATAACTTTAATACTTCATGAAAGAGACAACCTCCATTGACAGCATCCGCCAACAGATTGATGACATCGATCAACAGCTTCTCCATTTACTGAATGAACGCATGGAGCTTGTCAAACGAATTGGAGAATTAAAGCAATCAAGCAATACAGCTATCTACCGCCCGGAACGTGAGAAGGCCATTTTGGACAGGTTGAGCCAGGCCAGTGACGGACGCCTTACGGCGCAGGCGATTGAAGCGATATTTCTTGAAATTTTTGCCGTCAGCCGTAACATTGAACTGCCCGAAAAAGTAGCTTATCTGGGCCCTGAAGGAAGCTTCACCCATCAAGCTGCCGAAGCACGCTTCGGCGCGATGAGCGATTATATCCCGTTAAAAAACATTCAATCGGTCTTTGATGCGGTTGTCACCCATCGAACCCGATTCGGCATAATCCCGGTTGAGAATAATCAGGAAGGAATTGTTAATGAAACCATTAACCTGCTCAGTGAAAATGACATTCAGATTGTTGCTGAAATTCCCATGCCTATTCATCTCGCGTTTGCCTCCCAGGAGGAGCGGCTTTCAAAGGTAAAGAAGGTCTACAGCAAAGACATCGCCTTTCGTCAGTGTAGCAATTTTATTGAAGACTACCTCTCTTCTGAAGTGGAGTTAATCCCCGTGGATTCCACCTCCACCGCGGCCCGGCTGGCTGCTACGGAGCGCGGAACGGCAGCAGTTTGTGCACACATTGGGGCGAAAATGTACGACCTGCCGGTACTTTTTGAGAATATTGAGGACAGTTCCGACAATTATACCCGTTTCCTCATCATCAGCCAGAATTTCAAGAATGACAGAAGCGGGAACGACAAAACAACGATTCTCGCCAAGATATCTGCCCAGCCAGGTAGTTTGGCAACTTTTCTGCAGGAATTTTATGAGGCAAATATCAACCTTGTCAAAATAGAAAGCTACCCTGCCAAAAAGGGGAAAAACTTCAGTTACTGGTTTTTGTTAGAATTTGAGGGACATGTTGATGATCCCAATGTAGTAAGTGTCATGCAGAAAAATGAGCCCATCATCAAATGGCTGGGCAGTTATCCAAAACTTTGTTAACCATGCCGGATATAGATACGCGATGGATTGACCCGGAGAAGATACCACTTGTTATTGCCGGGCCATGCAGTGCAGAAACTGAAGAGCAGCTAACCTCCGTTTCACATGCACTCTATGACCAGGGAATACGAATTATCCGGGCTGGAATATGGAAACCACGTACCCGACCAAACAACTTTGAAGGGGTAGGAGGTGATGCTTTAAAATGGATTGATACGATCAAGCAGGAACTTGACGTAAAGTTCGCGATTGAAGTAGCCAATCCGCATCATGTCGAATTAGCACTGAAACACAATATCGATATTCTTTGGATCGGTGCCCGAAGCACTGTGAATCCGTTTACCGTTCAGGAAATTGCCGAATCACTTTCCGGAACGGACAAGCCGGTAATGGTAAAAAATCCGATCAACCCGGATGTAGCGCTCTGGATGGGTGCATTGGAACGCCTGATGAATCAGGGAATATCAAAACTCGCAGCCATTCATCGCGGCTTTTCGTCTTTCAGGCCAAGCCGCTACCGCAATGAGCCCGTCTGGCAATTAGCTATTGAGTTGAAGCGTAATTTTCCGGAAATTCCGATGATCTGTGACCCCAGCCATATTGGTGGGGATCGGTCCATGATTCACGGCATTTCTCAAAAAGCCCTGGACCTGAATTATGCAGGGCTTATGGTCGAAGTACACCCTGATCCGGATAATGCCTGGAGTGATGCGAAACAGCAAATAACTCCCCAGGCGTTAAAAGAAATGCGGGAAAATCTCACCGTCAGGACGTCAAGGATACAGGATCTAAGCCTGTTGTCAAAACTGGAAAAACTCCGGGAGAAAATAAATGGCATTGACCAGGACTTCATCGAAACACTGGCGAGCCGCAAGAAAGTGATTGAGGAAATCGGACAACATAAAAAGGACAATAATATCACGATATTTCAATTGGAACGCTGGAAAGAGATCATTGAAACACGACCCCTGTGGGCCGAAAAGGCAGGGGTGAGCGGAGAGTTGGTCGAAGAGATTTACAAGCTCATTCATGCCGAATCCATCAAGGTTCAAACCAAAATTCTGAATGAAGGATTATCCGATGAATAATATTCCAGCCACAATTTCATTCGGCCAGAATGCCGTCAAAGAACATATCAGGCAAGCAGATTACGCTTCTATCGGGGTTTTGGTAGACGAGAATACAAAGTCGCTTTGTTACCCGAAAATAGCATCGTGGCTTCCCGGGCACGAACTGCTGGAAATTAAGAGCGGTGAAGTGAACAAAACACTTGAAACCTGTGAAAAAATCTGGGATGACCTTACCGTGAATGGGTTTGATAGAAATTCCCTGCTAATCAACCTGGGAGGAGGAGTCATCGGGGATATGGGCGGGTTTTGTGCCGCCACGTTTAAGCGGGGAATCGCTTTCATCAATATGCCTACTACGCTATTATCCCAGGTAGATGCCAGTGTTGGAGGCAAATTAGGTATTGATTTCAGGGGCCTAAAGAATCACATCGGACTATTTCAGGACCCAAAGCATATTGCGATTGATCCCGGCTTTCTCTCAACATTGCCTGAAAATGAAATGCGTTCGGGGTTTGCCGAAATCATCAAGCATCACCTGATACGGGACGCAAACGGATGGGAAGCCCTTCGTCAAATGGATTGGCCGGATATGCCTTGGGACGTCCTGATTCCCCATTCGGTTGAGATAAAATCTGCTGTGGTTGCCTCGGACCCTTATGAATCAGGGATGCGCAAAATTCTCAACCTCGGGCATACGGTCGGGCATGCCATAGAAAGCCACTTGCTCAAAACCAATAGCGCTGTACTACATGGCGAAGCGGTTGCGGCCGGAATAATTTGTGAAAATCAAATTGCCTGGAAGAAGAACATGCTTTCGGAGAGAGAGAAATCAGAAGTAGAGCGATTCATCCTTTCTCTATTTGGGAAAATTTGTCTCCCGTTGGAGGAACGGGACGCCATTGTCCGGCAGGCTTACCAGGACAAAAAAAATCAAAATCAGCGCATCCGTTCGGTCCTTCTCAGGAAAATTGGTGATCCTGCCTGGGATATTGAAATAACGGGTACAGAAATTCTTGATGCCCTGGAATACTATGATTCCCTCTAAACGTAGTGAATTCCGTCGTTATCATGCGATGAAGGCTTCCCGAACCACTTTGACTTTTTTTCATTGATCGATTTTCGGACCGGTTTTAACAGGAACAAAGCTAATGCAGACCCTATTCCAAGTGACCACATTAAAGGAGATACTTTTTTCATTGGACTAAATTTTTGAATTTTAGTGCATAAAACGGGCCAGAATTTAATAGGCAGGTCCACCGCTGACGAATTATTGAATACGCATACCATGAGCGAGAGCAAAACGAAACTGGAATTGACGAATCAAAATCAACCCCGGAATATTGAAATTGAATTACCGGCGTCAAAGAGTATTGCCAACCGGGTGCTGATGATCGGTGCACTTGCAGGGGGTGCAACGGATATTCGAAACCTTAGTAATGCACGTGATACTCAAACCATGCAACGCCTCCTTCAAACACCGGGTGAAAAGACCTGGGATGTCCTGGATGCCGGTACAACCATGCGTTTCCTGACGGCGTACTCGGCAGTTACCAGTACGGATAAAATCATGACCGGTACGGATCGCATGAAAGAACGTCCCATCGGCGTGCTGGTAGAGGCACTCCGTCTCTTAGGTGCTGATATTCGCTACCTGGAAAATGCGGGGTACCCGCCTATCCAAATTAAAAAGTATTCTACCCAGGAGGTGGATCGTATAAACGTACGAGGTGATATCAGTAGTCAGTATATCTCTGCCTTGATGATGATCGGACCGGTATTACCGAAAGGACTGGAATTACACCTTCAGGGCACAATCAATAGTCGACCCTATATCGACATGACCATGAAAGTAATGAAGCAATTTGGCGCGGAAATTACCTGGGAAGGCGAACGTACCATTACTATTGCGCCCACAGGGTATCGTCAGACGTCATTTAAAGTGGAACCTGACTGGTCGGCAGCCAGCTACTGGTACAGCATGGCCGCCTTTTGCCCAAGTCAAACCATCTTCATTAAAGACCTTGCCTGGGATTCCATTCAGGGGGATCGCAAGATGGCAAGCATAATGGAAGAATTGGGAATAAACACCGAATTTAACCAGGAAGGGGCTACCTTGACGCAAGGGGATACCCGGGAGAATGTTGTCATCGATTTTTCTGATTGTCCGGATATTGCACAGACCATTTGCGTAATCGCCGCAGTTAAGCAGGTTCGCTGTCAAATGACCGGGCTGGAAAGCCTTCGAATAAAAGAAACGGATCGAATATCCGCATTACAAAATGAATTAGCCAAATTGGGGACGGAATTGGTTGAGCATGATCCACATCATTGGGAGCTATTACCGGGAACAAAAATCTCCGAACTTACCGGCCCGATTGAAATAGAGACCTATCATGATCACCGTATGGCAATGTCCTTTGCACCCCTTGCCCGATTAATGCCTGTTTCGATCATTGCTCCGGACGTAGTGAATAAATCATACCCCCATTTCTGGAAAGACCTGGAGAAGGCAGGGCTACAAGGCCGTATAAAGTAATTCAGCGAAATATGGAGGGGCCTTTTTAAGACGGCTTCCATACCAGCTAAATAATTCACCATCGACCGGGATTATTCGGGCGCGGGGACAGATTCGAGCTATCTCTTCTTTGTCTGATTGTTTAAACGGATAGGGTTCAGAAGAAAGCAGGATAAGCTCTGGATCAATGTCACGAATCTCCTCAGGGGTTAAATCAGGATACCGATCCAAATGGTCCGCGGCATTTACCAAACCAATTCTCGTGAGAAGATGGTCAATGAAGGTATTGGCTGCCGCTACCATATACGGTTTCTTCCAGATGAAATAAAGTACGCGACGAGCCGGTAACTTTTTGAGCCGATCAAACCCGGTTGAAATTTCATTCGCCAGGGCCCTGGATTCTGTTTGATGACCTGTAATCTGACCGATGTCAACAATCATATCCAATGCATCTTCCAGTGATTGAATATCACTCATCCATACCTGGAATTCCTTTTTGAGCTCAAGGATGGATTCTTTCATATTTTCCTCCTTGTTGCCGATGATTAAATCCGGTTGCAGGGCGCGTATTTGATCAAGATGATAATTCTTGGTACCTCCCACAATGGTTTTATCCTTTCTGGCAGCATCAGGATGAATGCAAAATTTCGTAACCCCAACGACCTGGGTCCCGGCCCCGATGTCAAACAAAAGTTCTGTCTGCGAAGGCACAAGACTAACAATGCGATGTGGAGCCTCTTCCAGCAGAATTGTATCACCCAACTGATCTTTATACGTAAAGGACATAGAGAGAAGATAGGATAAATATTCAATACGGACAAGTAGGCCCAACGACATAAAAAAAGCCCGACATATACCTGCCGGGCTTTTCTACCACTCTCAAATAAACATAATTTAGATCACAATTGCCATCGCAGCTAATTGACTTGATACTTTAAGTTTAGAAGAATTCAAGGCATTCTGGTTGAGCTCAAATTTCAATCGATTATTGACAATCTTAAAATTGATACCACTTCCCCGGTGGCCCAGGCCATTCTTATCTGTTATGACAAGCGTGGGGTTGTTGCTAACGGATTGTTGTACAGCTTCAAACTCGTCACTGGAACTTCTGCCAATATAAATCAATTGGCATTGTGAAGCCTCAGCGGCAGATGCAATCTTCTTAACGCGCAGGACCTTACCCTGACGCTCCTTATCACCGTACCAGGTATTCAACGTATTGTACACATCATCATCGCCTAATACGCCAATGATGAATTGACCGGAGTTGGCTGATTCTGGCCATTGGATGTATTTCAAAAAATTATAGATCATCATTGAATGCAGCTCGTGCTTTTCACGCTCTTGCGCCTTCAACGTAGACACACTCATTAGACCCACTAAAAGAGTCACAACAAATAGCTTAAGGTTTATTGTTCTCAACATCCGACAAAATTATTACGTTTAACTTCATTCAACGTGCCGGTTAGGGCACTATTCGGAAGTATATACGCTCAATGCCAGGGATGTAATCGGGTATGTAAGAAAAGAGTAATTATTACAAAATATAGCGAAAATCATGTTCTGGCTTGAGTTGAATTAAGAAATTGTAAATCAAGTCAATAACATGTTTTATATCCTCTTTGTGCGCAGTCTCAACTGTTGTGTGCATGTACTTCAGAGGTAAGGAAATCAGGGCGGAAGCGACTCCTGCATTGCTATATGC
Source organism: uncultured Roseivirgaceae bacterium (assembly GCA_964351425.1). Lineage (GTDB taxonomy): Bacteria > Bacteroidota > Bacteroidia > Cytophagales > Cyclobacteriaceae > JAUILA01. Next base: position 843 of record CAYGOW010000126.1, on the reverse strand, counting down.
GAAGGCATCCGTGTCGGTTCCGGTAGCACGTGTAGCCGACGCACGCTGGAATGGTATTTTGTTTTTCTCAGCGGTTTCGATAATCATTCGCAACAAATTATTTTGGACCGCCGGTCCATAGGTAAGCACCGGGCCATCGCCTGCTTTCTGTAATCCGTTTTCAATTTTTTTGTATGCCGGAGAAGTGGTTTCGTGACAAACATCGGTCACAATTGCCACATCCGGTTGAATCCGCTCTGCAATCATCTGTGCGCCCCGGAGACCAATTTCCTCCTGAACCGCATTGACCACATATAAACCAAAAGGCAGCTTAACTTTATTCTCATGGAGTCTTCTGGCCACCTCGGCAATCATGAATCCTCCGATCCTGTTGTCCAGGGCGCGACCTACCCAAAAGGAGTCGTTTAGTTCCATGAGCTCGTCATCGAAGGTCATCACCGACCCGACATGTATCCCCAGCTCTTCCACTTCCTTTTTACTCGAACAACCTACATCCACGAAAATATTTTTTAAGCTGGGCTTTTCTTCATTCTCCTGATTACGGACATGAATGGCCGGCCACCCAAATATTCCCTTGACAACCCCTTTATCCGTATAGATATTTACGCGTTTTGACGGGGCAATCATGTGATCAGACCCGCCGTTTTTTCGGACATAGATATAACCGTCGTCATTGATGTAATTAACAAACCAGGAAATTTCATCAGCATGGGCTTCAATCACTACTTTGTACGATGCTTCCGGGTTGATTACGCCAACCAGCGTACCATAGGTATCAGAAATGTAGGTATCAATATAGGGACGCATGTAATCAAGCCAGATTTGCTGACCAGAGGTTTCAAA
>CAYGOW010000125.1:2414-9110 GCA_964351425.1 uncultured Roseivirgaceae bacterium | reverse complement strand
GATGAACCAGGAGCGAGGTGTCGCCATCGTTAAAGGGGCTCTCGATTTTGCCGGGATCAATGCTGAAATTGCTACCGTTGGCTGGTGTTTTGGCGGTGGATGGTCACTCGAAGCAGGACTGATTACCTCAAGCGCCGGAGAAGGTGCCACTTTGGTAGGTTCGGTCATGTATTACGGCATGCCCGTGAAAGATGTTAACCGTTTAAAAACACTGGAAGGCCCTGTACTAGGAATTTTCGGTAGTCAGGATGAATGGATTAATCCTGATGTCGTTGATGCATTCCGAGCAAATATGGCAGAAGCCGGTAAACCTGTGGATATAAAAATGTATGATGCCGTTCATGCATTTGCAAATCCCAGTAATCCGGATTACAACAAGGAATATGCAGACGAAGCGTATCGCATCTCACTGGCATTCCTGCAGCGACAGCTCAATTAGGCCGGTCAAAATAATTAAAGTAGAGAACCTCTTTTTCATTCGACGGATTGGGAAAAAGGTTTTCTGTTTTTTTAGCATTCTCCAGTTTCTCATCTGAAATCAGGATAAACTGTGAATCGGTAATTTTTTCAAAATCCCTCTGAGGAATAACTTCTCCCAATTCCCATAACCTGATCGGATTGATCTCTACCGCAGAATAAATAGGCGCTGCGCTAAAATCGGCCGGACGTCGATAATTTCGAAGGTCATCATACCCGGGATTATCCCGCGAAATCCGTTCCACCACCGGCAAAGCGAAAAAGGAGAATCCAACCATGACCAAAACCGTCGTTGCCATAACTGTCGGGAAGTTGGTGCGGAAGCGAATCAACAGGTAAATAGCAACCGCCGCAAATGGCAGGTAAGTGAAAGTCATCCAGGATAGCAAACTCGCTGAGGTCAAATACACAATTACCCCAATAGCCAGAACAAAAAGGAGCATCAGGGATGTATGTACGCGGGTCCATATACGCTCACCCCGGGTCAAGGCATTCGAACGATATGCCTCAATTAAATAATTGATGCTGTAACTCATTAACATCGCCAGTACAGGAATCATAGGAAGAAAATATCGCTCCTTCTTCTCCGGAATAATGGAGAGGAGGATTAAACCGCTGACAAACCAACCCAACACAAATATGAAGTCCTTGCGTTTTAAGGATTCACGGATTTTCCTGTGATGTATGAATGTCCAGAGTAACAACACCAACCATACCCCTGTAAAAAGCGGAAAGTGCAGGTAAAACCAAACCGGGCGATTATGCTTGTCAATCCAGGCATTGCTTTCTTCATCTGCAATCTTAAGCGCAATATCCGGGATCTCCAGATACAGGTAGAGGGGCCACAGACCACTGAGGATAACCATTGTGATCACCATGACCAGCAGTCCGGCTAATGAAAACTTTAGTTGTTTACGAACAAATAGTGCCCCGAATACAAAAGGAAGCAGCATGGCATAATGCGCTACGGGCCCTTTGCTCATAAATGCCAGCGCCATGAATACCCCGGCCACAAACCAATAAAGCAAGCCAGATACATTTAGTGCTTTCCAAAGAAACCAGATGCCCCCGAGCATAAATACAGTGCTATAAATATCCCATGTGCCGGTACGGGCCTCATCCACGAACAGAAAACTCGTCGCCAGAATGGCCGCTGCATAAAAAGATTGTTGGGACGAGCCTGTCAGATCCCGGGTAAAGCCGAACAGAAAAACAATGGCCAGAACGCCCATGAATGCAGCCGGCAAGCGAAGGGCATACAAATTATTGGTTTTATCGAATAGCCAAAGCGATCCGGCCGTAATCCAGGTAGGTAAAGGAGGTTTACGAATTCTTATATGATCATTCAATGTGGGAATTAACCAGTTCCCCTTTTCAACCATTTCTCTCGCTGTGATAAAATTACGCGCCTCCATAATCGTAGGAGGAGACTTAACGTCCAGTCGCATAAAAAATGACAAGCCGCAAATGACGATCAGTCCGAGAATATAGATTTTTGACTTGCTTTCCATTTATAATTTAGCCGTGGACTTGGTCCGATAATGTATAAAAAGATTTCGTGCATAAATAACCGTTCCGAACAACTGTCCAAGTATAATTACGGGGTCCTTCCTGAAAACACCATAGATAATCAGCATAATCGAACCGGAGAGGCTGATTATCCAAAAGCCCGGAGGCAGTACACTTTTTTTCAACCGCTCGGCAACCAACCATTGATAAACAAATCGAAAGGAAAAAATTACCTGTCCGACCGTTCCCCAAATGAACAGGGAATCCACGATGCCTTCATGATTAAGCAACGAAGACATATCAAAACTTTCCGAAAATGACAGGTACACGAAAATAAGAATCGGCCAGACGATAACCCCATACCTGAACCATCTTGGTATCAGTCGCCAGGCCCTTTTAAATCGCAAATTCCGGATATAGATAAAATAGGATAAGAGTTGTCCGCCTACAATAACTATATCATTGCGCAAAGCACCATACAGCACAAGCAGTAATGAGGCAATTAAACTAAGTTGCCAGAAAATGGTAGGCGACAATACCCTTCCGGCTTTTTCTGACCGGACCCACTGTATGAGCAGCCGGGCTGAAAACAACACCTGGGCCGTAAAACCTATGCCATAAACCCAATAACTAGTATTATCCATTACTGGAAGAGGCAATTTTATACTTGATTACTTTTTTTCGCATCCACATAAATACCAAAGCATCTATAAAGGGTCCAAACAGCCGGTTGAATAAGTGGTATTTCGACTTGCCAGCTATCCGGGCGTAGTGCTTGACTGGTACCTGTTTGATTTTACCACCATATAATTGAATCAAGGCTGGTAAAAATCTGTGCATCCCATCAAAAAATGGAATCTTCCGGGCACTTGATGAACGCATAATTTTCAACGGACAACCTGTATCTGCGACCCCATCCTGAATCATCCAGTCCCGAATCGCATTGGCAATGCGCGACGACATCCTTTTGATAAAGGGATCATGACGCTCTACACGGATCCCTGTAACCATATCGTATTCCTGAAGAAAGGGATAAAAAGACATGAAATCCGCCGGCGAAGTTTGAAGGTCTGTATCAATATACCCAAGAAACTGGGTATCACACGTATCTATTCCGGCCTTGATGGCAGTGCTCAATCCATAGTTCCGGTCCAGCGAAATGAATTCATAGTACTGCTTTTCCTGACATATACTTTTGATCAATTCAATGCTGCCGTCGCTTGAGCCATCATTGACAAATAAAACCTTAGCCGGGATCGTGGACTGATCCAGAAATTTGTCCATTTCTTCCACAAACCGCGGAAGGCTTTCTTCTTCATTATACACAGGAGCCAGTACCGTCAAAACCCTACGATCAAACATAAGCTCTTCCTCAGGCACAAGGTACTCTTCGTCAATTTCCATAATAATCGGATCAGCAGGATGAATTTGGCAAGTTGCAAAAATTATCTTTTGCTTTGTGTAACCTGCGTTACATTCAAAAAACACTGTCTACACGCTGATCTGTCTGTAAAAGGTTGGTGCAAGATCAATATTTTTTTAGAAGGAGTCAAAGGGAAATACACGAACTTACCAATCCTCTATTTTTATTAACTTAGTAGCATGTCAAAACCGGATAAAAAACTTTTCCTCCTGGATGCCTACGCACTTATTTATCGGGCGCATTTTGCCTTTAGTAAAAATCCGCGAATAAGTTCAAAAGGACTGAATACCGGGGTCATGTTTGGGTTTACCAATACCCTGCTTGAAGTACTGTTTAAACAGAAGCCAACCCACATCGCCGTAGCCTTCGATACTTCCGCGCCAACTTTCAGGCACGAAGAATTTGAAGAATATAAAGCGCATCGGGAAGAAACCCCCGAAGATATTCGCATTGGAGTCCCAATCGTAAAGGACATCGTTCGCGCATTTAACATTCCGATTCTCGAAAAAGATGGGTTTGAAGCGGATGATATCATCGGTACGATTGCCAAAAAAGCGGCACGTAATGGTTTCGAGGTGTTTATGATGACGCCGGACAAGGATTTCGGACAATTAGTAGAAGACCACGTCTATTTATATAAGCCAGCTTTCATGGGCAACTCTGTCGATGTGATGGGGATCCCGGAGGTTCTTAAAAAATGGGACATTGAACGCATTGACCAGGTAACGGATATGCTCGGACTTCAGGGTGATTCCGCAGACAATATACCAGGCATTCCGGGCATTGGTCCGAAGACCGCCGCGAAGCTTTTAAAGGCATATGGAACGGTGGAAGGAATTATTGAACACGCAGACGAACTTAAGGGAAAGCAGAAGGAGAATGTAGTGACATTCGCCGAACAGGGCCTCCTGTCCAAGCGACTTGCCACTATCCATACCGATGTGCCCGTGCCGTTTGAAGAAGAAGCGCTAGTCTATGATGGCCCTATTGAAGACAAGCTCAAGGCGATTTTCGAAGAGCTGGAGTTCAGGACTATCAGCAAACGTGTTTTTGGCGAACAACCCACTGAACCTACCAGTGAATCCGGACAATTAAACATGTTCAGCGCGGCAAGCAAAGATGCAATGGATCTTGACGAGGGGCCTCCGGTAGAAAAAGACACCATTAAAACAAAGCAGCATGATTATCACCTGGTTGAATCGAAGGAGGATCGTGAGGAGCTTCTGAGCTTTCTTGAAATTCAGGATAGCTTTTGCTTTGATACCGAAACCAATAGCATTGATGCCGTAGAAGCGGAACTGGTTGGTATCGCTTTTTCATATGTTCCCGGTGAAGCATTTTATGTCCCGGTACCGCTGAATTTTGAAAAGGCCAGGGAGATCCTGCAAGAATTTAAAGGCGTTCTTGAAGACCCGGAAATAGAGAAGGTCGGACAAAACCTGAAGTATGATATCCTGGCCCTGAAGAAATACGATATCCATGTGGCAGGGCCCATCTTCGATACGATGCTGGCACATTACCTGGTCGAACCTGAGACCAAGCATAGCATGGATGCTATGGCCGAACAGTATCTCAACTATATTCCTGTATCCATCACCGAATTGTTGGGACCAAAAGGCAAAAACCAAAAAAACATGCAGGATCTTGCCCCTGCGGATGTGTATGAATATGCGGCTGAAGATGCGGATATCACCTTACAATTGAAGGAGAAGCTGGCCGAACAAATTCAGGCGGATTCACTCAAAAAGCTATTGCATGAGGTTGAGCTGCCTTTGGTCTATGTCCTGGCCGACATGGAATATGAAGGCGTTAAAATCGATGAACAGGCTTTGAAAAATATGTCTTCAGAATTGCAGGAAGAATCCCTGCGGGTCCAGGAAGAAATATTCGAAATCGCTGGCTGTGAGTTTAATATTGCTTCTCCAAAGCAATTGGGTGAGGTCCTTTTTGATCAGCTCAAACTCATGGACAAACCCAAGAAAACAAAAACGGGCCAATATGCTACCGGGGAAGAAATCCTGAGCCGTCTGGCGTCAAAACATGAAATAGCACAGAAAATTCTTGAGTTCCGCGAGTACCAGAAATTAAAATCTACCTATGTAGATGCGTTGCCGCGAATGATTTCAAAACGGGATGGAAGAATTCATACGGATTATAACCAGGCCGTGGCAGCTACGGGCAGGCTCAGTTCAAATAACCCCAACTTGCAAAATATCCCCATTCGTACCACCAAGGGCCGTGAAATACGCAAGGCATTTGTGCCGAGCAATTCGGACAAAGTCCTGTTGTCAGCGGATTATTCTCAAATCGAATTACGTATTGTTGCGGCTCTGGCCGGTGATAAGGAAATGATCCAGGCTTTCCGTGAAGGACGAGATATTCATACCACCACAGCCGCTCGGGTTTTCGGTGTTTCAATGGAAGAAGTGGACCCGGGGATGCGCCGAAAGGCAAAGGAGGTCAATTTCGGGATTATCTATGGTATCTCGGCATTTGGACTGGCTCAAAACCTCAACATATCACGGGGAGAAGCTTCGGATATCATTAATGCCTATTTCAAGGAGTTCCCTGGTATACGCACCTATATGGACGAATCAATCGCCAAGGCGAAGGAAAAGGAATACGTGGAAACGATTATGGGCAGACGCCGCTATCTACGGGATATCAACTCGCGTAATGCGACGATGCGCGGGTTTGCAGAACGAAACGCCATCAATGCCCCGATACAGGGAAGTGCTGCCGATATTATTAAACTGGCAATGATAAATATTCACCAATGGCTGGAAAAAGAAAAGCTGGAAACAAAAATGATCATGCAGGTGCATGATGAACTTGTCTTCGAGGTCCCGCTTAACGAGCTTGACAAGGTAAAGCCCAAGGTGATTGAAATGATGGAACATGTCATCGAACTGGACGTTCCCATGAAGGTAGAAGCAGGTGAAGGAGAAAACTGGCTGGTCGCTCATTAACATGAATGTTTCTTACACGCTTTCGGATATTGAAGAAGCGCACAAGCGCATTCAACAGTACACCCATCAAACCCCTGTTTTGACTTCGGCGTCGATCAACCGGATCACAGGAACCTCCATTTATTTTAAATGTGAGAACTTCCAGAAGGTCGGCGCTTTCAAAGCTCGCGGTGGAATGAATGCCGTATTTTCTCTCAGCCCGGCAGAGCGTAAAAAAGGGGTCACCACACATAGTTCGGGTAATCATGCACAGGCGATCGCTTTAGCCGCGTCTCTGGCCGGTTGTCCTGCTTACATTGTCATGCCGGAGAATGCCCC
>CAYGOW010000125.1:0-2404 GCA_964351425.1 uncultured Roseivirgaceae bacterium | reverse complement strand
TTAAGGAATACGGCGCCACCATTATCGAATGTGCTCCTACTCAACAGGCACGCGAAGAAGGTGTGCTCAAGGTGATCAAAGAAACCGGGGCGACTTTTATCCATCCTTACAATGACGCCCGTATTATCTGCGGACAAGCTACCGCAGCCATGGAATTGCTGGATGTCGTGAAGGTTCCGCTGGATTATATTCTTGCCCCAGTCGGCGGCGGCGGACTACTCAGTGGAACCGCTTTGTCTGCACATTTCCTGTCACCCAACACCAAAGTGATTGGCTGTGAACCAGAGGGTGCTGATGATGCATATCGTTCATTCAAATCCGGTACATTACAACCGCTGGTTTCACCGGATACCATTGCAGACGGATTACGCACTTCGCTTGGCGAGCTCACTTTTGAGGTAATCCGTGAGCACGTTGCAGATATTTTAACAGTCGACGATGAAACGACACTAAAGGCTATGCGACTGATTTGGGAGCGCATGAAAATAATTATTGAGCCCTCCTGCGCAGTCCCCTTGGCTGTTATACTAAAAAACAAGGAACGATTTGCCAATAAAAACGTCGGCATGATATTAAGCGGAGGAAATGTAGACCTGGAAACACTACCATTTTAGACCAGGGATCATCCAGGCCTATGTGGATTCATAGTTATTGAATTAAAATGACGTGCTTCCCGGGGTCAAGCAGTATAAATTTTCCTTCTGCTGTTTCGGTTGACACTGCGTCCTGACCATTTACTTGAATCGATATATCCGATTGGTTGGTTACATCCACCTTCAACTTAGCGGTGCCTGTGTAATCCAGGCGCCATTCAGTAACACCTTCGCTCCTGGTATAGCCAAGAGAAAGTTCTCCATCCAGGACACGTACCCGGCTCAATGAGGCTTCCGGCCATGAAGATGGCATCTGTGGAGAAAGCCTGATTTCATTTTGCATGGCATCGGGATATATGCCAAAAAACTGTTCAATAATCGGCACGGCAAAACTGAAAATATTCCAGGCCTGAACGATCATCCCATAATCAGGTGAGACTTCATACATGGATCCGGGTAACGCAAAACTGAAGGAGCGGACCATCGAATTCAAATACGCCAGTGATTCATCGGGGCGTCCGTAATTATTCTCCGCGATAGCTTGAACCCCAGTTGGGAGTGTCATCACCGCCCCAATGTAGGAGAATATTTTTTTGTTCGTCATAAAAGAACCGGCATCATCACCAGCGGCTTCGTCCCGATCAATGCCCGTTACGTACATGCCGAATGGGTTGGTGAATCGATTCGCAGTAGCCAATGCCTGAAGGGCCTTCTCCTTGTCTGCGACCCCTGTTTCCATGGGCGTATTAACCACCCAATTATGATAAACCACGAACGCCCGCTTCTCCTTCTCGTCAAGTCCGTTTAACGATTGCATCGTATTTTTCAGTTCTTTAACAGCCCATGGCTTATCCAGAGAATCCGCCCGGTGGATTGCTGCTTCAATTAAGTGACGTGCCTGTTCAACTGTACCAATGAAATCTGCATAGGATTGCTGCTCTTCCACCCAAAAATCGGTGTTTATCATTTCTGCCAGCATCTTCGCCTTTTCAGCAAATACTTTCTCCTCGCCTTGCCGTCCCAATACCCTGGCCATTTTGACCGCATCGGCAAATGCTTTTTGGGTGTAGGCCGCCACATCAATCATTTCACTGTCCAGGCCATGAATCTCCATCATGCCAAATCCATCCGGCAGAGAATTTCCATCACCATCCCGCTCTTGCATTAACCAATCCAGTCCGTCAACCACAACCGGGTAATATTTCTCCAGAAATGAATTGTCACCGGTCCATGAATAAACCTTCCAGATCAACGAGGCGAACTGCGGAGTTTCATTAATATTCCCCGGGTTAAACACCGCACCATTGGTTGAGACTTCGTGGAGGATTCGACCATTTCCATTGACAGAATCAGATATTGATACCAACAGATCAATGCTTTCATACACCAGGTTCCATTGTCCGGTCATTAATGCCCCTTGCAAAGCATATTCGCTGTCTGCCCCGAACCACCAGGGATAATCCGGAATCCCTGCGGATAGTCCGCGACCGACCCCTTCCACGTCCCTGATCAGCCAGTCGGTATTGTATTTAAGCCAGCGGAATGTTTGTTCAAGTTCTTTGTCAGGGATGGTAAGCGACGATAAGCTGGCCAAGGAATCATACCGCCGTATTTTATCTCCAAGCATTTGCAAACTCTCTTCGCGTACTTTCAAATAGGTTTCTTCCGCATCCGCTTTCGAGATATGGGAACCGGCAATGGTAATGGGAATATATTCTGTCTTACCTGCGGGTATGGTCATATCAAAGAGCAGTGTCGCTTCTTTCCCGTTACCTAAACTCGAAGGACTGCACAAGGCGTACATCCAGTAA
>CAYGOW010000124.1:0-9140 GCA_964351425.1 uncultured Roseivirgaceae bacterium | reverse complement strand
AATTCTGGTATTCATATATGGAACTATCCTTAAAGCCTACTGCAATGAGATTGCCGTCTTCACCAAACTCCTCCTTAAATTGCATAAACTCGATCATGTCCGGATCTGTCGCCGGGACAGTCTTGGCAAAATCGTAGCTCATCTCGACATTACGAGCATGGTACGCCATAAAAATCGTAACAATACCAATGATCACCACCAGGAGAAGGCGGCGCTTAATGATTATATGGCTTAGTTTGGTCCACATTTTAGAAGCCACAAAGGTAAGGATTTTCCGCGTTTAACCTACATAGATGTATCTTATCCACAGCCCTCTACAGCCCGGGCAGGGAAATCCCTTTGATAAGACGGTACATCGAGATGGCATGGGTGTCGGTCATGCCTGAAACCAGGTCATTAATTATCATTTGCATCCCGTAAACATCATCTTCCGAACCGCATTTTTCAAGTTCGCCACATACCTCCCGAGGCAATAACCTGAGCAATGTTTTATCACTGAGGGCCCCATCCTTTTTTAGGTAAACAGCGTGAACACTTTGACTTACTGCGTCCAACAATCCCGGGAGTACTTCAAATCCGGCGATTTCGGTACGGGTCACGTCACGGCTCCTGTAAATATGCTGAATGGAAATTGAAATGATTTCTTTAAGTACCGAGGATGCTTCAATACTTTCGGTGAGCGCTTTGTCAAATTCTCCGGCAAGTAAGGATTGTTCATTATCCAGAAATACCTCGACACATTGATCGATCAACCGGCCGATCGCTAACGCCCGGAGTGTACCGATGCGCTCCTCCATACTATCGATGGCCCGGAGTTTATCCGGCATGAATTGCTCCTGTAATATACCTGCATACAATTCTTCTGTTTGCTGGTAGGACACCAGCCCCATGCGACAGCCATCTTCAAGATCAATCAGGTGATAGCAAATATCATCTGCCGCCTCTACCAGAAACGCCAATGGGTGACGGCACCAGCTGTCATCCCCAAGGGATACCAATCCGGTGGCATCGGCGACAAAGGTAAATACGTCCCTTTCACTTTGGAAAAACCCGTATTTCTTCTGGCTTTTCCTGTCAGGCTGTGGATTATTCAGAATAGCCGGACGGGGATACTTGGTGAATGCAGCAAGCGTAGCCGCTGTGAGCTGTAACCCTTGAAAGCGCTCTTTATTCAAAAGCCGGAACCCCTGGGCATTTCCTTCAAACCGCACAAGATCCTGCCATTGTGCTTGGCTGACAAGGCTCTTAAATTCCTGCCCCTGGCGCCTGGAATAATATTCTGAAATGGCTTCTTCGCCGGAATGTCCGAAGGGGGGATTGCCGATATCATGGCACAAGGCGGCCGCAGCCACGATACTTCCGAAATCATGGAAAGAAAAATCACGCAGTTCGTGGCGGTTCACAATTTCCTGACCGGCTTTTTTACCCAGGGAGCGCCCGACACTGCTAACCTCCAGGCTGTGGGTAAGGCGTGTATGAACAAAATCATCTTCCGGCAGGGGGTGCACTTGTGTCTTATCCTGCAAACGCCGGAAGGGATGGGAGAATATTATCCGATCATAGTCTTGTTCGAATGCACTTCTGGCCTGTTCGTGTTTCTGCGGTTTTTTACCGCGGCGTTGGTTGGATAATAACTGATCCCACTCCACAATTACAGTTGTCTAAGCAGTCGGTTGATCGATACCAGGTCTCTGATCTTTTCTGGCAACGCATCAATCGCCACGCGCTCCTGGGTAGCGGTATCACGTTCCCGAATGGTTACGGTATTATTCTCCAGTGTATCATGATCAATGGTCACACAATAGGGCGTGCCTATAGCATCCTGCCTTCGGTAACGTCGGCCAATGGCATCCTTTTCATCATACTGGCAATTAAAATCGTATTTGAGTAATTCAAAAACTTCAAGCGCCTTTTCGGGAAGTCCGTCTTTTTTTAACAGCGGGAGAACCGCCACTTTCTGTGGTGCCAGCGGTGCAGGAATCTTTAAAACCACCCGTTCACTACCGTCTTCGAGTGTTTCTTCCGTGTAAGAAGCCGATAGGACAGCAAGGAACATGCGGTCGAGTCCAATGGAGGTCTCAATGACATACGGGATGTAACTACGGTTTTCCTGCGGATCGAAGAACTGCAATTTCTTGCCGGAAAATTTCTCGTGTGCTGCCAGGTCAAAATCGGTCCGGCTATGAATACCTTCCAGTTCCTTAAAGCCCATGGGGAAATTAAATTCGACATCCGCCGCCGCATTGGCGTAATGGGCAAGGTTGAGGTGGTCATGAAAACGATAATTTTCATCGCCCATGCCCAGTACCTTATGCCATTTCATCCGCTTTTCTTTCCAATAGGCATACCATTCCAGCTCTTCACCCGGCTTGACAAAATACTGCATTTCCATCTGCTCAAACTCGCGCATCCTGAAAATGAACTGACGGGCAATAATTTCATTCCTGAACGCTTTACCAATTTGGGCGATTCCAAACGGGATTTTCATCCTGCCTGTTTTCTGCACGTTCAGGTAATTCACAAAAATACCCTGTGCAGTTTCCGGCCGGAGGTAAATTTTACTCGCGCCGTCCGCCAGCGATCCCAATTCGGTGGAAAACATCAGGTTGAACTGACGGACATCCGTCCAGTTTCGAGAACCGGAAACCGGATCCGCAATCTCAAGCTCTTCTATCAACCCCTTTAACTTAGCAAGGTCACCACTTTCGAAAGCAGATTTCATCCGCTGATTTGTCTCGTCAATCTGTTCCTGGTACCGCAACACCCTTGGATTCGTAGACACAAACTGCTCCTCATCAAAATCATCCCCAAATCGCTTGGCCGCTTTATCTATTTCTTTATCTCTCTTCGCTTCAATCTTCGCGATATAGTCCTCAATCAGTACATCAGCCCGATACCGTTTTTTTGAATCCTTATTATCAATCATGGGATCATTGAAAGCATCCACATGACCGGAAGCCTTCCAGGTGGTCGGGTGCATAAATATGGAGGCATCAATACCGACAATATTCTCATGCATGCGAACCATGGATTTCCACCAGTATTCCTTGATATTATTTTTTAATTCAACCCCTTGCTGACCGTAATCATACGTCGCTGCCAACCCGTCATAAATTTCGCTGGAAGGAAAAATGAATCCATACTCCTTAGCATGGGATATTATATTCTTAAAAAGATTGTCGTCGTTTTGTGCCATGTGTGCAAAGATAGAAAAATGATCTTTTCCACCGCACACACGGGATTGTTTAGGTGTTGTTATCTTTCCTTACGGGAATGTGAATGATAAAAGTAGATCCCTGGCCTTTCTCGGAGAATAATTCAATGTCACCGTGAAGCTTTCGCATCATTTCCCGGGCTATATACAGGCCGAGCCCTGACCCTTGCGAACTTTCATGTCCGCGATAGAACATCTCAAATACCCGTCGTTGAATCGCCTCGTCAATTCCCTGGCCATTGTCTTCTATCCGAATGGTAATATGCTCAGGGCTTTTATCCAATCGTATCAGAATATACGGATCATCTTTCCGGAGACTGTGATACTTGACCGCATTGCCGATAAGATTATTCAATACGATCTTCAACCGACCAGGATCTGTGACCAGCGTATCAGCTGGATCTATTTCAATTGCCAATCGTATATCGGACATATTTTCCATGTATTTCAGGCCGTCCAGAACCTTAGTAACAAGATTGTGAAGGTTTACTTCCTGATAAGTAGCTTCGGTGCGGGTATTTCTCGAATAGTCGATGATCTCCTCAATGAACCCGTTCAGCGCATCGACCCTTTCACGCATCATGCCAATACAATGCATTATTTCCTCTGAATTATCACTCATTTCGGCAATACTCATTAACCCGAGAATACTACTCAGAGGCGACTTCAGGTCATGCGATACGCTATATACAAACCGGTCAAGTTCGGCATTGGTTTTCTCCAGCATTAAATTCTGTTGCTGGATTTTCTTTTCATCTTCTTTACGTTCCGTAATATCGATTATGGAACCAACCATACGTATTGGAGCTCCGTTGTTGTCCCATTCGGCCTGTCCTGTATCCAATACCCAGATATAGTCTCCGCTTCCATGCAACATTCTGAATTCGACTTCAAATTTCTCCCTTTTCTCCAGATGATCCGTTAGGTGCTGTATGACAATTTCTTTATCCTCCGGATGAATACTATTGAAAAAATCGTCGCGCCCGGCATCCATCGTTTTTTCCAACGGATACCCTATTATTTCACTCAAAAGCGGGGAGATATACAGATCATCCTGACGCGCATCCCAATCCCATATACCGGCACTTGAGCCTTTGAGGGCCAGTTTAAACCGGTTTTGGCTCACGCTCAACTCCTCTGCAAGTTGTACCAGGTCTTTTTCTTTATTTCGAATATTGACCAGTGTAGCATAATTAATCCGGATGAGATAATGAATCATCAATGTGATCAGGCAGAGCGCAATGATGAAATTAATCCCAAAAACATATTCATAATAGTCATCACTCAGCGGAACCGGCTCAAGAATCGTCCATCGACCAAAGTACAATCCCAGGAAGAGAATTATAATCAACAGAGAAAGACCGATACCAAGGCGCAACCGGTCATGCCCAAACATGGTCAGGGAAGCAACAACAAGGACGATAAAAAAGAGAAAAATGCCGTTATTTCCGGGTTCGATCATGGAAAATAAGACCATGATGCTCAGGTTGGATAAAAGGTATATTAGGCGACCAGCCGTGTAATGTTGAAGCCGCAAGAGAATAACAGACAAGACACACCCCCCGATTAGTAGAAAATAGGCGAATAAATATTCCTGCCTGCCAAAAGCCAGATCTATAAAAAAATACAGGATACCGAAGAATGTAGTAAGCAGACAAAGGTTAGCCGTCAGCATCACGCGCTTGTATAGCGACCATGATTCTATGTATTTCCCTGATCCTAAAACCAGGTTGCGAACCGCCCCCAGCCAGATTTTGGAAATTGATTTTACTCTCCTATCGTTTTTGCCTGATTCCAGTAGGTATCCATTTCTGCCAGTGTCATGGAAGAAATTTCCTTTCCATCTTTTTTGCTGGCTTCCTCCATATATTTAAACCGTTGGATAAACTTCTTGTTTGTTCTTTCCAACGCTTCTTCAGGATTTATATCCATGAATCTTGAAAAATTCACTAATGAAAACAACAAATCTCCAAACTCTTCCTGGGTCTTTTGACGATCCTGCACGTCCTTTGTGAATTCTTCCTTAAACTCCCCTAATTCTTCTTCCACTTTCTCCCATACCTGGCTTCGTTCATCCCAGTCAAACCCCACACCGCGCGCCTTTTCCTGGATTCGCATGGCCTTGACCAACGCAGGCAATGATACGGGTACGCCACCAAGAACTGACCGCTCCGCCCGGCCCTTCTCCTTCAATTTAATCTTTTCCCAGTTGGCCTTAACCACCTCCTCGTTTTCAGCGACGGTATCACCATAAATATGGGGATGTCGCTCGATGAGTTTATCACACACAGCATGCAGTACATCGGCCATATCAAACGCATTTTGTTCATCGCCGATACGCGCATAAAAAACGTTATGTAGCATTAAATCCCCGAGTTCTTTTTTAACCTCATCCATGTCCTTTTCAAGAATGGCATCACTTAATTCGTACGTTTCCTCAATCGTCAGGTGACGCAAAGATTCCATGGTTTGTTTCTTATCCCACGGGCAATTCTCCCGTAACTCGTCCATGATCGTGAGCAGTCGGTCAAAGGCCTCAAGTTTTTCCTTTCTTCGTTTATCCGGTGTGGTTTTTGGTCTTTTCATTCTTTTGGGATTAAAAGAAACTTTCAATCAATTCCTGTCGTTTCAAGATTGAATTGATAAATTTGCCTAAAATTACAAAGATGGAGACTTTATTGTTAGGAATCGGTTTTATTGGGATATTCTTCATATTTATGTCGGTCCGTTTGATCTTTCTTAAAGACGGACAATTCAAGGGAACGTGTGCAAGTCAAAACCCGTACCTGAATAAAGAAGGCGAAACATGTGGATATTGTGGCCGAAAGGTTGGAGAGGAAAACTGTGGAAAGGATGATATGGGGGACAGCGAGGTCAATAAAGTGATGTCTAAATTTAGCTGATCCTGGAGCACCAGGATTTAGATTTACAACGGGTGTCAACCCGTTTTTTTTTGTATTAGCTGCAAACAAACCCGTGTCTAGCGGGATTTTTTTTAAATTTGTCAAATAAATCAACATACTGGTGACGTTAATCAAATCAATCTCAGGCATTAGAGGAACAATCGGAGGTAAACCGGGGGAAGGACTTACACCGATCGACATTGTGAAATTTTCAGCCGCATTCGGGGCATGGGCCCTGGAGTCAGGAAATACAAAGACGATTGTAATCGGCAGGGATGCACGATTATCCGGAGACATGGTGTCATCTCTTGTCAGTCAGACACTTATCGGATTGGGCATTGACGTGGTCGATCTGGGCTTATCAACCACTCCAACAGTCGAAATGGCAGTTGTCGACGAAGAGGCGGCAGGAGGAATCATTATTACCGCGAGCCATAATCCCGCGCAGTGGAATGCGTTGAAGTTGTTAAATGATAAGGGGGAATTCATTAGTGATTCTGTTGGGAAAGAGATTTTAGTCAGGGCCGAAAAAGGGTCTTTTACATTTGCCGACGTACAGCAACTCGGGACGTACAAAAAGGATGACACGTACCTGGATAAACACATTGAAAAAATTCTGGCCCTCCCATTGGTAAATGTGGATGCCATCAGGGAAAGTAACTTCAAAGTGGCGGTTGACGCGGTGAATTCATCCGGGGGCATTGCAGTACCCCGATTGCTTCGCGCACTCGGAGTTAACACCATCGGCGAATATTACTGTTCGCCAACCGGTCATTTCCCGCACAATCCGGAGCCTTTGCCGGAAAACATCACCCACATCTCAAATGAAATGCGTAAGGGCAATTTCGATATAGGGATCGTGGTCGATCCGGATGTGGATCGCCTGGCATTATTACAGGAAGACGGAACGCCGTTTGGAGAAGAATATACTTTAGTGGCTGTAGCCGATTATGTCCTCAATCATACACCGGGCAATACGGTTTCCAATCTCTCGTCAACCATGGCCCTCAGAGTAATTACCGAGAAAAAAGGGGGAAAGTATTTTGGCGCGGCTGTTGGTGAAGTCAATGTGGTGACGGAAATGAAAAAATGTGAGGCTGTAATTGGCGGCGAAGGAAACGGGGGTGTTATTTACCCTGAACTTCATTATGGCCGCGATGCCCTGGTGGGAATTGCCCTTTTTCTCTCCCACCTCGCAACTTCGGGTATGAAAGCGTCACGATTACGGGCATCCTATCCAAACTTCCATATTTCCAAAAATAAAATTGAATTGACCCCGGACATTAATGTGGATGGGATATTGGCGGAAATCAAATCAAAATATTCCTCTCAGCCGGTGAATACCATTGATGGAGTAAAGATAGAATTTGATGAAGAATGGGTTCATTTACGCAAATCAAATACTGAGCCCATCATCCGTATTTATTCAGAATCATCTTCTGAATCCACCGCAGAACACCTGGCAAATAAAATAATATCCGATATCAAGGACATTATATCTGACAATAATTCTGAATCACGATAGATGAATAAAATTTACCTTGACAACGCAGCCACAACCCCCCTTGACCCTGAGGTTTTTGAGGCAATGAAGCCATACATGCTCAATCATTATGGCAATCCGTCTTCCATCCATTCCACCGGTCGTGAAGTACGGGCGGCCATTGAATCATCACGTAAAAAAATCGCAGAATTGATCAATGCCTCGCCACTGGAAATTCTGTTTACGTCAGGAGGTACCGAGGCAGATAATACCATCATCTGCAGTGCTGTACAGACCTATGAGCTGTCGCACATCATCACCTCACCGGTAGAGCACCATGCCGTATTGCATACCTGTGAAAAACTGGAGAAAGAGGCTGGTGTCAAGGTGAGTCATGTGCGGCTGGATGCAACAGGAAATGTCGATATGGACCACCTGAGGGAGTTATTACAAACCAATCCTCGTACACTGGTGACGCTGATGCATGCAAATAATGAAATTGGAAACATTACTGATTTACATTCCGTAGGCAACCTGTGTGCTGAATTTGATGCCCTGTTCCATTCCGATACGGTTCAGACTATTGGACATTACCGCCACAATATGAAAGAATTACCCCTTCATTACATGTCGGCAGCGGCGCACAAATTTCATGGACCAAAGGGAGTTGGGTTCATGTATATTAGCAAAAACAACAAAATAAATCCATTCATTCACGGTGGAGCCCAGGAACTGAATATGCGGGGTGGCACTGAGAATGTTTATGGCATAATAGGAATGGCCAAAGCAATGGAAATTGCCTATGCCCATATGGATGACCACCGATTACACATTCAAGGCCTGAAAGATCGAATGATCGCAGGCCTGAAAGAGTCTATTCCTGGTGTTTCCTTTAATGGGTTAAGCGAAGACCCGGAAAAAAGTCTTTATACGGTTTTAAACGTTTGTCTTCCTGAGAATGAACAGAACGATTTTCTCCTTTTCACCCTTGATATAAATGGCATCTGTGCCTCAGGCGGCAGCGCCTGTTCTAGTGGGGCATCTAAGGGATCACATGTTCTTGATGCCCTCAAGGTGCCAGCTTCCCGGGGAGCGATTCGATTTTCTTTCAGTAAATATAATACCCCTGAGGAGGTTGATTATGTTATCGAACAACTTGCCTCATTTTACCAGGTAAAGGCTTAAGGATTTTCTACGAGATCTTTCATGCAGGCAATCCAGTCCGGATGCGTATTAAGGCTTTCAACCAGCTGCACCTTTTCACCACCGTGCTCCTCGAAAATCTCCTGATACTCATCGCCGATCTCGATGATGGTTTCCAGGCAATCTGCGGTAAAAGCAGGGGAAAATACCAGTAGCTTTTTGGCTCCTTCTTTGGCTTTTTGTTCGACTACCTTGTCCGAAAATGGCTCAAGCCACTTATTATCCAGGCGAGACTGAAAGCTTACGGTATAATTTTCTTCAGGAATATTCAATCGTTCAGCCAGCATCCGTGAAGTAGCAAAACAAGTGGCTTTATAGCAGTATTTATTCTCCGCGG
>CAYGOW010000123.1:5786-9146 GCA_964351425.1 uncultured Roseivirgaceae bacterium | reverse complement strand
ATGTATTTAAGAAAAGTTATTCTCCCGCTAAAGCCCTGCGATACGGTGAAAACCCACATCAGCAGGGGACTTTCTTCGGTGATTTGACCGATATGTTTGATCAGTTAAATGGGAAAGAACTAAGCTACAATAACCTTGTTGATGTGGATGCCGCGTGTTCGCTGATTGAGGAATTTGACGGAGAAACAGCCTTCGCTATTCTCAAACATACGAATGCTTGTGGTGTGGCTACCGGGAAAAATGTGGAAGAGGCGTATTTGAAAGCCTTTGAAGCGGATACCTTATCCGCCTTTGGCGGGGTACTCATTACCAACCAGCCCGTGGATAAACTGGCCGCTGAAAAAATGCACAGCCTTTTCTTCGAAATAATTATTGCTCCTGAATTTCATAAAAATGCGCTGGAAGTGCTGTGTTCCAAAAAAAACCGCATTATATTAAAGCAGAAGAAAAAACTGCAGGAGCAGAAACAGTTTAAAAGTTTGTTGAACGGTGTGATTGAACAAGACCGGGATCTGCATACGGATAGCTTGTCAGATTTAAAAGTTGTCACCGCACAGCCGCCGACGGATGATCAGAAGGAGGCATTGCTTTTTGCCAGCCGGATTTGCAAGCACACAAAATCCAATGCCATTGTACTGGCCAATAAAGGGCAGATGCTGTCGAGTGGAGTCGGACAGACTAGCCGGGTGGATGCACTAAAGCAGGCCATTCAGAAAGCAAAAGTATTTGGCTTTGATTTGAAAGGAGCCGTTATGGCATCGGATGCCTTTTTTCCTTTTCCCGACTGTGTGGAGATCGCACATGGCGAAGGGATTCAGGCAGTTATCCAGCCGGGGGGATCGGTAAAAGACCAGGATTCCATTGATTTTTGTGATAAAAATGACATGGCTATGGTATTTACGGGATTCAGGCACTTTAAACATTAAAAAATAGTAAACTTGTAAAGTTTAAAATAAAACAATTTGTAAATTCCCGTTTTCGATAAAACGGATAACTTTTTTAGCACACATCTATGGGATTGTTCGATTTTTTTTCCAGCGACATTGCTATTGACCTTGGCACCGCTAACACTCTCATCATCCATAGGGACAAGATCGTTGTTGACGAACCGTCAATAATCGCGATTGATAAACACAGCAACAAAGTGCTGGCCATTGGACGTCAGGCCATGCAGATGCATGAGAAGACACATGAGAATATTAAAACCATTCGTCCGCTAAAGGACGGTGTAATTGCAGACTTTCACGCGGCCGAACATATGATCCGTGGGATGATCAAAATGATTGACAGCGGGAAACGGTTCTTTCCAAGTTCACACCGCATGGTCATTTGTATTCCATCCGGTATCACGGAAGTGGAGAAACGGGCGGTACGTGATTCGGCCGAGCATGCTGGCGCCAAGGAGGTGTATATGATTCATGAGCCGATTGCTGCTGCGATTGGTATCGGGATAGATATTGAACAACCTGTGGGATCCATGATTGTGGACATTGGGGGAGGAACGACCGAGATTGCGGTGATCGCCCTTTCCGGTATTGTGTGTGATCAGTCAATACGGACAGCGGGAGATACATTCAACCGGGATATTTTGGACTACATGCGTCGCCAGCACAACCTGTTGATTGGTGAACGCTCGGCGGAGAAGGTCAAGATCGAAGTTGGATCTGCATTAACCGAACTGGATGACGGACCCGAGGATTATGAAATCCGGGGACGTGACCTGATGACGGGGATTCCTAAAGTAATTAAAATTTCGTATTCCGAAATCGCCTTTGCTCTGGACAAATCGGTTTCAAAAATCGAAGAAGCCGTTTTGAAAGCACTGGAAATTTCACCCCCTGAATTATCGGCTGACATTTATGATAATGGAATTCACCTCACCGGAGGTGGAGCCCTTTTACGAGGACTGGATAAGCGACTTGCCCTGAAGACCAAGCTACCTATCCATGTGGCGGAAGATCCGTTACGCGCGGTGGTTCGTGGCACCGGCCATGCCCTGAAAAATCTTAATTCATTTAAGGCAGTTTTAATGACATAGACGTTAGCGTCACAGCTCATTTTTTCATCTGGATTGAAAAGAATAAATGCAACGATTATTTCTGTTTCTCTATCACTACAGAGCATTCATCATATTTTTATTCCTGGAAATCCTATGCTTGTGGCTGATAGTTGAAAATAATTCGTACCAGGGTGCGCGTTACTTCAATTCGTCCAATCGACTGGTCGGTGGCATCATGCAAACCAGTGGAAGCATCTCAGAATACTTTAGCCTCGGAGAGGTCAATGAGTCATTGGCCCAGGAGAATGCACGATTGCGCAGGGAATTGAGCCAATTGGAGCAAAGTCTTACACGACTGGATATGTCGCGCATGCGCGATTTTGATTTTCTTAATAAATACGATTTCATCTCGGCCGGGGTTATTAACAACTCAACGCGTCGCGCAACAAATTACATTACCATCAACCGGGGAAGCCAGGACGGGATTGAACCGGACATGGCGGTGATCGACGACTACGGCGTGGTAGGCCAGGTCAAAGCCGTTTCAAAACGATTTGCGGTCATCACCTCTATTCTGCACACCAATATCAGGGTCTCCTCACGCCTTCAGCGTACCGGTGATTTATGTACGACACAATGGGATGGTCTGAATCCCGATAAGGCCAAACTGGAATTTCTGCCCCGACATGTATCACCCCAGGTAGGGGATACGGTAGTAACTTCAGGCTTTAATGCCATCTACCCGTCGGATATTCCGGTTGGGGTAATTTCAGAGGTGAACCTTGACGAAAATAGTTTGTGGTATGACATTACCATCGACCTGAGTGCCGACATGAATGGCCTCTCCTATGTATACCTCATTAAAAATAATTTACGGATTGAACAGGATTCTCTGGAAGTAGAGTCCGGAGCCCAAGTCATCAATGAATAACCGAACCATCATATTCCAAATAGGCTCGTTTCTGGCGTACATCCTGATTCAGGTAATTTTTTTACGTAATGTCGTATTGTTTGATCGTGCATTTTGTTTTATCTATATAGGATTCTTACTGTTCCTGCCAATTGAGACCAACAGACCCCTCCTGATGGGGATGGCTTTTCTGACAGGATTATTAGTGGATATTTTTTATGACAGTTTGGGAATTCATGCGGCGGCTTGCGTGTTGATTATGTTTGTAAGGAACTTGTGGTTAAATCTGTTGACACCACAGGGCGGGTATGACCCTGGTGTTATCCCCTCATTGCGATTGAATGGACTGCGCTGGTTTATTATGTATGCTGCACCGCTGATCATACTGCATCATGCAGCTTTGTTTTTTATTGAAGCCGGTGGTTTTGGGTTGATAGGGTATACTTTTTCA
>CAYGOW010000123.1:0-5776 GCA_964351425.1 uncultured Roseivirgaceae bacterium | reverse complement strand
GGGTTTCATATGTTTGGCTTTACACTGACTAAAGTGCTGATGAGTTCGTTGTTTACACTCATGGCGATAATTATTGCTCAGGTATTATTTTACACCACACGGAGAGGATTATGAACGATTCAAGAAAATTGGTTATTCCCGGGGTGATCGTCCTGATAGCGGTCATCTACCTGGTAAAACTCTTTTCCATCCAGGTACTGGATAGTCGTTATGCCGATGCTGCCCGTGGTAATATTGTCCAGCGGGTCGTCGAATATCCATATCGCGGACTGATCTATGATCGGAACGGGAAACTCATTGTATACAATACTCCTGAATATGATTTGGTGGTGATACCACAACAAGTGGAAGATCTTGATACCGCTAAGTTTTGCAAAGTCTTCGACATTGACCGGGAAGAATTCGAAGAGAAAATTCAGGCTGCCGTTGATTATTCCTGGGTGAAGCCAAGTGTGGTCATCAAGCAGCTCTCGAATGAAGACCTTGCCCGAACCGAAGATTATCTGGTGGATTTCAATGGCTTTAATATTCAGGCACGTACCACCCGGGCGTATTCAGAGCCTGTCATGGCCAATGCACTTGGGTATGTATCGGAAATCAGTAAACGACGGTTGGACCGCGATACCACGGGGTACTACAACCAGGGAGACTATATCGGACAAAGCGGACTTGAAGCCTATTATGAAGAAATCCTTCGCGGTAAAAAAGGGGTTCGCCTGAAGATTAAGAATGTTCGCGGCATTGAAAAAGGACCATTCAATGACGGAAAATATGATTCTCTCTCCATACCCGGCCAGAATCTTCATACTACTATTGACCTGGATTTACAGAAATACGGTGAATGGCTGATGGAAGGCAAGTCGGGTAGTATTGTGGCCATCGAACCTTCGACCGGAGAAGTATTAGCAATTGTCAGCGGCCCTTCCTATGACCCTGCCAAGTTAACCGGACGTCATTACAGTGAAAATTTTTCCACAATCAGTCAGGATACCCTGAACCCTCTGTTTAACCGGCCTCTTATGGCCCAATATCGTCCGGGCTCTATTTTTAAAGTACTGCAGGCGATGGTTGCCCTGCAGGAAGGGGTAATCTCCCCGGGTACCCGTATACGATGTAACCGAAGTATTATAGGTTGCCATGGTCCGCATTCCAACGAAGATCTGGTGGGGGCGATAAAGCATTCGTGTAACCCCTATTTCTACAATGTCATGAAACGGGTGGTCAATCGTGACGTTTCTCAGGATCCATTTGAAGATACACGGATCGGACTTGCCAAGTGGAATGACCATGTGGAAAGTTTTGGCCTTGGCGCTCCCCTTGGGATTGACCTGCCTAATGAGAAGTCAGGCATGATCCCTAGTGTGGCGTACTACGACCGGGCCTATAATAACCGCCCTTGGAAGTATTCAAATATTTACAGTATCGCGATTGGTGAAGGCGAGAATCTTGTGGTGCCTATACAGATGGCTAATTTTGCCGCCATTGTAGCCAACCGAGGATATTATTATGTACCTCATTTGGTGAAATCCATTGGTGATACGGGTGAGCCGCTTGAAATCTACCAGCAAAAGAATTATACAACGGTTGAGCCGCAATATTTTGAACTTGCCGTGGAGGCAATGGCCAAAGTGGTGGATTCAGGAACCGGTCAGTACCGGGCCAAGTTGAAGGATATTGTGGTTTGCGGCAAAACAGGAACCGTACAGAATGATCCGTTGCCTGACCATTCTGTTTTCATTGCATTTGCTCCCCGTGAAAATCCAAAGATCGCCTTGTCGGTGTATGTGGAAGATGCAGGACAAGGAGCGAGGGCAGCCGCTTCCATCGCCAGCCTGATGATTGAAAAATATTTAATCGGACAATCAGAACGTCCGTATATCGAAGAGTTTGTGCGTAAAGGAGAATTCTTATTCTAATGACCAGAAGGGAAAGTATAACGAGTAAATTGGATTGGATTACAGTAACCCTGTACTTCCTGATCGTTATCCTTGGCTGGCTGAATATTTACGCGGCCATCTACGATGCGTCATTGGACCTCAGTATTTTTGACAATAGCCTGAACAGCAGTCGCCAGCTTTATTTTATTGGGGGCGCGGTTATCCTGATTCTGGTTATCCTGGTGATCGATTTTCGTTTCTATGATACCTTCGCCTACTTTATTTATGGCGGGGTCATGTTACTTCTTATCTCTGTTTTATTGCTGGGTACCGAAGTAGCGGGTTCCCAATCATGGTTCCAGTTAGGCCCCTTCCGTTTTCAGCCATCTGAATTTGCCAAATTTGCCACGGTTCTCGCTGTCGCAAAGATGATCAGTACGATAGGATTCAGGATGGACAATTTAAAAAATCAAATTGCTTTATTTGCCCTCATTGGTATCCCTGCCATCCTTATTATCCTTCAGGGAGATACCGGTACTGCCATGGTGTTTGCCGCGTTTATGCTGGTATTTTATCGCGAAGGTATGTCTCCGTTTCTACTTATTCTCGGGGTCATAATGGGCTTTCTTTTTGTGATTACCCTGCTCGTTGCCAATGCGGTGTACCTGTACATTGCCATAGGTGTGGTAATGGTAGTTGCCATTTTATTGACGAAGAAAACCTTTAAACGAATTGCCATGATCGTGGCCGGGGCCGTGATAGTCGCCGGATTTATTACCAGTGTCGATTATATCATCGAAGATATTCTAAAGCCACACCAGCAAAACCGTATCAAAGCACTGATTAATCCGGAGGCTGATCCAAAAGGAGCCGGCTGGAATGTGATCCAGTCAAAAATCGCCATTGGGAGCGGGGGCTTCAGTGGCAAAGGGTTTCTGCAAGGTACCCAGACGAAGTATGATTTTGTCCCCGAACAAAGCACAGATTTCATTTTCTGTACCATTGGAGAAGAACACGGATGGCTGGGAAGCCTGATCCTGATCGGTCTGTTTGTGGGACTGCTCTTACGGGTGATCTTCCTGGCGGAACGTCAGAAATCTAAATTCGCCCGTGTCTATGGGTACGGTGTAGCGTGTATCCTTTTCTTCCACTTTGCAGTAAATATCGGCATGACCATTGGATTATTCCCTGTGGTTGGAATTCCGCTGCCTTTCTTTAGCTACGGGGGATCATCCTTGTGGGCCTTCACCATTCTCCTGTTTATCTTCCTGAAACTGGACGCGCACCGGATGCAGGTGCTGACTCACTAAGGAAATTTTTGTCACAAATTTTTGAAAGAAGAAGATCTCAGGAGAGCCTTCTTTTGACTATACTCATAAAATCCTGTACTTCCTCCCGCTGCCTGTCCCATTCTCCAAAGGCTGCATGGATATAATGAATAGCTTCATCTGCTGATTCCTGGCGTTCAATATGATCTATGACTTCATTGAATCGCTTTTCGTCCCCTTCAAACAGTATATTAACAAACATAAATCGTTGATTTATGCTCAGGTGTCCGCGGATATCCTCTATTTTCTGGTTGGAGTGCAAGTCGGCCAGGGTTGACTGGTCCTCTTTTACCAGGTTATCGTGTAATGTACGGACGTTACCGGCAGGCTCACTTTCCCGTGGTTTATTTTCCTTTGGGGCACCATATAAATCTTCCAGTGTCAAGGGAAGTATTTCGGAAAAAGAAGCAATGAGCGGTTCGACGTCATCCGGTTCTCCTTCAATATTGTCCACCACCTGATCCAGTAATTGCTTTGCTTTTTCATTCGTCAGCACGGTGATATTTTCCTTATCAATCCGCTCCAGCAGTGCCTGAACAATGAACGGATTAACCTTCATGTATTTGGCTGTGGTTTTAAGATACTCCGGAGTCAGAAGTGCCTCGTCAATTTCGACAAGTTCCTTGTAATAATCATAGGGAGACAGAATCAGCCGCAGCGTTTCTTCGGTTGCTTTTTCCAAAAGCGGTTGATAGGTATTGCGATTAAGTGAGATGCTCCGGGAAAGGGCGTTTTTTAATTGGTCCATGGCCGCGACCACCTTGTCGGACCCATAATCAAAATAGGGGCTTTTTAACTTGCGTATTTCCTGCTGCCATTGGTCAAACAGATTTTTAACCACAAAGAGATTTACCTGGCGAATGGGCTGTACCTCCATGATCTGGTCATTCGTGACAGATTCATGAGAAGAGAAAAAATCCGAGCATAGCTTTTCGGCGAATTCCTGGCTATACCGTCGGATGACCTTTTGATTCAGATTATTTTCCATTTATTTATGACTACTTTAGCGATCCAAAGTCCAGTGCAAGTTAGGGAATATGGCCAAGATCATTATTACGAATTTACAGAATCGGATCATTAGCTTTAACGGAGAAGTTCAGTCAATATTGGAAGGACTTCTTGAAAATGGTCAGGACTGGATGCATGCCTGTGGAGCAAAAGGCCGATGTACCACCTGTGCATTCACTATCGTTTCCCTTGATGGAGAATTAACCGAACCGTCGGATGCAGAAAAACGTTTTTTTGAGCTGGGCCGGTTAGGAAAAAAACATCGACTCGCTTGTCAGACGCGACTGTCCGGAACAGTAAGTGTCCGTGTCCCCGAGCCGAATAAATTGCCACACCTGACGTACAATGAATAAATAACACACCGACCCGAAGAATTTCAGACATGTTTGTAGAACCACATTTAGGAAGGAGTAAAAAGACCGGTTGGATTGAAGTAATTGCCGGTTGCATGTTTAGCGGAAAGACGGAAGAATTGATCCGCCGGATGAATCGCGCTATTATCGCCGGTCAGAAAGTGGAGATATTCAAACCTTCGATGGATACCCGTTATCATAAGGAGGATGTGGTGTCGCACGATGAACGACGCATCCGTTCTACTGCCGTGGACTTCTCCGGGGATATCTATTTGCTGGCGGGAGAATGTGACGTGGTTGGCATTGATGAGGCCCAATTCTTTGACGGGGAAATCATCCATGTCTGTAATACCCTTGCCAATAGCGGGAAGCGCGTGATTGTCGCCGGACTGGACATGGATTATGAAGGGAAGCCATTCGGGCCCATGCCGAATTTGATGGCGATTGCTGAGTTTGTGACAAAAGTTCATGCGATATGTGCCCGGACCGGGGAACTTGCCTCTTACTCCTATCGACTGACGGATGAGGAAAGTAAGGTGTTACTTGGAAGCGGTGCACAATATGAGGCCCGAAGCCGTGGTTCCTTTAATGAAGGGATGAAGAAGCGTAAACAATGAACGTAAGAAATTTAGTTTTCCTGTTGTTGATAAGCAGCTGTTGTCAGCTTCTCCAGGCTCAGGATATTGCCCTGGGTAGCTGGCGCACGCACCTTTCCTACACGGAGGTCACCGAGGTGGTTTTGGGTGAGAATCGTGTTTTCGCTTCCGTCAATAGTGGTCTGTTTTATTTTGATCAGCAGGATAACAGCATTAACAGGTTGACGGAACTGGATGGGCTCCAGGGTGGCGGGGTGATCGCAATGGCCTATGATGCATCGCGTGATATTTTGCTGGTGGGATATGCCTCCGGTAATATGGACCTGGTCACGGACGATGAGATCATCAACCTGGACTTGATTTCCGATTCCCAGATTATTGGGAGTAAAAAGATTAATGACATCCTCATGGCTGGCGCCTTTGCCTACCTCGCCACCGATTACGGGGTATTGAAATTTGCCGTGGAGGCAGCAGAAGTGCAGGAAACCTATCGCCAGATAGGGGAGAATGGTGTACAGATCGCGGTAAATTCACTGGCGATCTATGAGGACAGTTTGTTTGTAGCTTCATCTGCAGGTATTCGGGCAGGCAGCCTTGCCAGTGATGTGAACCTG
>CAYGOW010000122.1:2341-9227 GCA_964351425.1 uncultured Roseivirgaceae bacterium | reverse complement strand
ATTGAGAAATTCGTCACTGGTGAATTCTCCAAATTCTTGTTCAGGACGAACGAATGCCGCCGGTTCGGCTTCCATAATGTTATAGGCGTCTATTCCGGTAAAATAAGCAACTGAAATCCCAAATTTTGTCCGCTCACTGGCATAATTTGCTCCCGCAGTCACGGAGAATGGTGATTTATAGGTTGTTTTCAACTTCTCCTGGCGATCACTCGCCAATAAGGTAAAACGCGGGGAGTCATTAACGCGGACATTCTGGGCCGCTATATTCGCGGCGACGGTACCATTCCCCAGTAGGTTTAATGAAGGTGTGCTTAGGGTCATGCCCAACGACCATTCTTCATTAACCCGCCACGCAGCGCCAACTTTCAGTTGATACCGGACGGAAAAATACTGCACATTTTCAACCGACGTCACATTTACCAATGTGTTCTGTCCGTCGTTCAGGAATAAATACAATAATTCCGTGGCGTTATATGTATAATTCCTAAGTGTAAAGAAATGGGTAAATCCGATAGAAAACTTCGAATTTATCCTTCGCCCAAATCCTATACCGGCCATGGTTTCTGTTGTTTTCTGATCGAGGCTTAAGTCAGCAATGAATTCTTCCGGACCCGGACTTTCCGTTTCGTCTTTCACCAGGTCAATAAAATCATCCACACGAACGGTTCCCTTAAAGTTAAAACTGACTGGGGTAAGCAGGGCATAACCAATCTTCCATTTCCTCTCAGTTCCACTAAGCATACCGGAAATAAGCAATGGAAATGAACCGAGTTGATTACTTGAAAAATCTTGTTTGCTGCCCAGCGCATTCTCCAACGTGATATTTTGCACTTCGTAAAGACTGGCATTGACTGATAAATTTGCTTCCTCCAGGAAGCCAAGCACACCCGGGTTATAAAAGATCATGCTGTTGTCTTCAATTCCACCAACGACTGCTCCGGAAAGCAATGCTGATCGTGTGCCGTATTGCTGTGACCAATAATGGCTGTCTTGTGCGGATAAACCAGTCCCGCCAACTAATAAAACCAGGGTCAATAAATGCCGTATGTTCATTATGATATATTAATTGCCCCTTCGTCCGGCGGGTCGAGCGGCTGGCCTTGCGGAAGGTCTTGATTGATAATTGGACGTTCGGGTCTGACCCCGAGATCTTTGTGTACTCTGACGGTTCAGGTTACTCCTGTTCGATTGGCTTGGCTGGGACCACCCGGACGAATTTCGCTGTTGCCAGTTGCCATTATTTTGCTGCCGATAAACGTTACCCTGCTTGTCGGTATACACATTGTTCCGTTCGCGCGTTGCGGGTTTTGCCTGAGGTTTCGTTGATGGCCGCGTGGCTTCACGAGTCGTTGGACGCTGATTGCTGGTAGCAGGGCGTGTTCGGTCATTAGTCGTTGGGCGTGCATTGTCTCTCGATGTGGGACGTGTACGATCGGTGGTGGAAGGTCTTGTTCTGTCCCCACTGGCAGGACGTGTACGATCCCGTGTAACAGCGTCTCCACGGTTATTGTAGAGGTTCTTGGTTCGGTTGTTACTGCCTATGTTGATATTGGTACTGTTGTCAATATTCACATTTCTTCTTGGCCCGTAATATCCACCTCGATAAGGTGGACGATAAGGTGGCCTGTACACAGGTGGTCCCCACCAGCCGCCGCGATAGTAGCCGCCACCGTAGCCCCAGCTGAAACTAAACCAACCGGTACTGTAGCCAAAACTCATGTTCCAGCCAGTCCACGGATTGTAATGCATGCCAAAGCCCCAGGTAACTGGCCTCGGATAATAATAAGCGCCATACCAAGGCCGGTAATAATATCCTGTACCATATACAACCGTCGGCCCATATACATAACTACCCAGGTATCCAGGGGTATATCCCATATATACATAGGATGGGGTAACATCATAGATGTAGACATATTTGGTATTGTAGGCAGGTGAAGTAGCAGGAATATCTTCCACATCCGAAGGTCGTTCGGTTGAAACCTTCCAGGGACCCTCCGGGTTGTTTGACTTAAACCAGACACCGTCCTCAACAGGATAGTAACTATTGCCGGACATCAGTACGGTTGACGAAGTGTTTACGGCTACCTGGAGACTGGTGCCTTCAATGGGTTCAAATTTTGGTTTTCCATCGTATTCGACTGTGCAATCCGTAGAATTGATATCAACTTTTGCCGTTTGTGGAATTTGGGCGTCCAGTCGGGCTTCACGCGCTTCATCCGTCCCTGCCACACTGGCCAGTACCACATCTTTGTCCGATCCGTCGGGTATTTTTTGGAAATCTTCCGGTAGTTCATCCGGCTCTGAATAAGTCCACGGGCCATTCATGGATTTCGAATTATACCATCTACCCGCAAGCAAAACATAATAGGTTTGTTCGCTGATATTCATAAAGATTTGATCATCCGTATTGGCCATGTACAACAATCCCGTTCCTTCAATGGACTGGAAGTCTGGTTCGCCATCGGATTGAATCAATTCAGCGGGCTCCGTACTGACAACAATGGCCGGCGGACTACTGGGTTTTTCTGCCTTTTGGTCATCTTCGGGTTGTTGCTCTCTGACAGCTTTATCTATTTCAGCCATTTTTCCACTTAAGCGCGTTACGGGAGTCCAGCCGGAGGCGATAGCGGTTGACTGATACCAGTAATCCCCGCCGAACAAGTAGAATTTTTTATCTTCCGGATTCTTCAGGATAAGAAAAGGTGAATTGACCACAAGGTCCACGCCAGCATCTTTATTATTTTCAATCTTCGGGTCACCGTCAATCAATACCAGTGTAGAGGGCGTGGAGGTGTATATTATTTTGGGAGGTGCTGTATTTAAATTGTCTTCGGTAATGTCTGCACCCTCTTCCAGGGTGGCAATAATGTTGTCAATCGATAATTCGAGGTTCCATGCCGGGATTTCACGCTCTAATAAATCTCTAAACTGTTGAATTTTTGTTTCATCCGTCACATTGGGAAAGCGCACGTCGGTAATTTTGATGCTTTCCAGGGTAGCCATGCGCGAATCCAGATTGGTCAATAACTGCGCTTCGGACCAAACTGCACCAAAGACAGGCTCACTATTCTTTTTCTCACGCACTGAGACCGCCGCGCGTGAACTCAATACATTGCCAGATAGCGATTCAGGTTGTGGCTGATAGATTATAACTTTTCCTCCGGAGGACAAAGGGATTTCCTTTGGCCAGTCATCCTGTGCGTTCAAATCGGCACAAAATATAAAACCCAATAAAGCGATTGTCATTCCTCGTAGCATATGCTTCTTATTTTATATTCTCATTAATTTTGTTCGTGTGGTTTCCCAAGCCACTTGCTCACCATGAACCCCAGAAACCAGGTATTGTAGGCATTAATCTTATCGTCATAGGTCAGCCCGATTCCAAATTCAAAGTCCTTAGGCAATTCCCATCCATATTCAATACCTGCCCGGAGCACATTCAGTGTCTCTTCTTTTGTGTACTCAATACCATACCCAAGCTGTATGCCAAGATGTTCTGTTACCTTATAGGTGCCTGTCACTAACGTCGAAAGAGGAGAGGTTCGGGAAACTATTTCATCATCCTTGCTGAGCGAAAACTCAACTTCGTATTGAGTTGGTACAATGTCCGAATGGATACCAATTGCCCATCTTGGGTGTAAATAAAAGTCGTAATCAAAAGCAAATGACCCCAAATTCAGCCAGCCTAGTTCTCCGTCACCCGATTTGATTCCCGTGGGGATATGCGCATGTCCCAGGCCAATGGTAAGCCGGTGTTTCCTATGCACGTGTTCTTCAGTATGCTCCTGTGCAAGTACCGGGAGTGCACTTCCCATTACAAGTAGAATGGACCAAACCCAAATAGTATTTATAAAGAGGGGGGTCTTAGTTAGCATCGTAGGCAACGATTGTGATTATCAAAGTATTAAAGTCGAAATATACGGGATTGAATTTGGATAGACTTTGCTTTTATAGGAGAATATTTGACAGTAAGGGGGGCATTTACCCCAAACTGCGGGATTGCCAGGGGTTGGATATAGCCGTATATTGGGTGCCGATAGTATAAATCCAAGATTTTATACTAAATTGTATTTATCTAACCAAATTCCAATTAAGCCTATGAAGAAAGTATACTTACTAAGTATGCTGATCTCTATGTGCTTCGTATTCAGTTCATTGAGTGCGCAGGACATTAGAGTATCAGGAACGGTTACGGAAGACGCCACAGGTGAAGCACTTGCTGGAGTCAACGTAATCATTCAGGGGACAACCATCGGTACTATCACCGATATTGAGGGAAATTATTCCCTGGAAGCTCCCCGCGGATCGACCTTATTATTCTCCTTTGTGGGATATCTGACTCAGTCTGTAACCGCTGATCGACAAACGATCAATGTTACACTGAAGCAGGATGTCACCAATCTGGAGGAGGTAGTTATATCAGGTCTTGCATCTACCGTTAAACGATCAAACCTGGCCAATGCCGTCGCGACTGTCGATACTGAGCAATTGACCGGAACAACGAACAATCAAACCCTGGATAACGCCATGTATGGAAAAATTCCTGGGGTTAATATGAACGCCAATGGCGGGGCACCAGGAGGTGGTATTAACGTACAACTTCGTGGTATTTCCACCTTGGGGGCAGGTTCGTCT
Organism: uncultured Roseivirgaceae bacterium; assembly: GCA_964351425.1. Classification (GTDB taxonomy): domain Bacteria; phylum Bacteroidota; class Bacteroidia; order Cytophagales; family Cyclobacteriaceae; genus JAUILA01. Next base: position 4,589 of record CAYGOW010000122.1, on the reverse strand, counting down.
CAACCGCTCTATATTATTGATGGGGTTTACCTTGACAATTCCGCAATAAGAAACGGACGGACACAGGTGAGTGGCGCCAGTGGTGGTCAGTCTACCGCTACACAGGATAATGCCTCAAACCGAATCGCGGATTTAAATCCCGATGACATTGAACGCATCGAAGTGCTAAAAGGTCCCTCAGCAGCGGCCATTTATGGTACACGTGCAAATGCCGGTGTTATCATCATTACAACTAAAAAAGGATCACAGGGCAAAGCGAAGATTCGCTTTAACCAGGATATTGGGGTTGCCCAGGGTCAGAACTTCGTTGGATTTGATGACTGGAATCCGGATAAAATCGCTGCATATTACGGGACAGGTGCAAACGGACAAGCTGAATTGCAGAAATACAATGAAGCGGTGTCTGAAGGCAGGGTAACCGACTGGGAAGAAGAGATATATGGTGAAACTGCTTTCCTTACGAATTCTCAATTGAGCATCACCGGAGGTAATGACAAAACGACGTATTTTATCTCTGGCGGTCTTCAGGATGAAGACGGAATTATAGCCGGAACAGGTTTCCAGCGATACTCAATCAGGGCGAATGTTGAACAGAAACTTTGGGAAACCGTCAAACTAAATGTAAGTACCAACTACATTAATTCAGAAAGCGATCGTGGATTTACCGGCAACCAGAATAATACTGGTGGTTCCATGGGATATACACTGGCTTACACGCCGTCATATGCTGATCTGTTTCCTGACGAACAAGGGAATTATGGCGACAACGACTATTTCAATGATAACCCACTGGCCATTCGTGACCTGGCAGATAATGAATTTACGGTAAATCGTTTTATTACGAGCTTTGGCTTGAACTGGGACATTCTTCGGACTTCCAAATCATTCCTTTCATTCAATATGTCTGGAGGGGTAGATTATCTGACATCGGAATCACTGGTTTATTTCCCGGAGATTCTTCAGCATCAGCAAGCACAAGCCAATCCTGGCGATGTTATGTGGGGTAAGTCAAACAACTTCAATTCCAACATTCAGGGCTTCCTGGTTTTCAATACCAATTTTGGTGAATTCAGTTCGACTACCCAAGCCGGTGTAGTAAAACTTCATCAGACCTCTGATTTTATTTTGAACCGTGGTCGCGGCCTTGCTGGGGGACAAACCAACCTGCAGTGGGCGAATGTCGTATCCGTTCAGGAACAATCAATACAGGAGGTGTCAGATCTTGGCCTGGTGATTCAGGAAGAATTGAACTGGGGAGAAAAGATCATCGCTACCCTGGGTGTTCGATTTGATAAATCAACGTTGAACTTCCAGCAGAATGAATTTTATGCATTTCCCAAGGCATCGGTAGCAGTAAACCTACATAATTTTGACTTCTTTGAATCTTCGGTTATTAGTCAGTTAAAATTACGTACGGCCTATGGTGAAACCGGGGGTCTTCCGCAGTTCGGAGGAACTTTTGAGTCACTTACTCCGCAACTTATTGGTGGAGGGCTAGGAGGCCAGGTGGGAACACGAGGCGTGGATCCGAATCTGGTACCAGAGACAGCATCAGAGATTGAATTTGGTGCAGATATCGGACTATTTAATGGTGCGGTGACACTGGAAGCTACTTATTACAACAAGCAGGTAAGAGACCTGATTCTTGACCTTGTGCCTGCAGAATCAACAGGTATCCTTGCGATTGCTACAAACGCCGCTGACCTGCAGAATAAAGGAATTGAACTTGGATTAAGCGCTACTCCAATACGAAACCAGAATATTGAATGGTTTAGCCAGTTATTGTGGTGGAAGAATGAATCGGAAATTACCAATTTGAGTATTCCAACGTTTACAACCGGAGGTTTCGGACCTTCGTTGGGATCCTATCTGATTGCCGATGGGTATTCACCTACGACCATCATTGGTACACCTTCGGGGACTGAAATACCGGGTGGGTTTACTGTTTACGGTGATCGTCAGGCTGATTTTGACATGACGTTCTATAACTCACTTAAATTCCTGAAGAATTTTGAGTTCAGCTTCCTGATTCACTGGAAAAAAGGTGGTGACAACATAAACCTGTCTTCCTTACTTTGGGATGATGGAGGAAATACTCCGGGCTGGGACGAAGATGCAAATGGTAATGATACGCCGGACGGACTCGATCGTCTGCTCGAATGGGCTGGTGGTAATACCGGAGTATATGTCCAGGAATCCAGATACTGGAAGTTGCGTGAGATCGGACTTTATTACAATGTGACTGTAG
>CAYGOW010000122.1:0-2331 GCA_964351425.1 uncultured Roseivirgaceae bacterium | reverse complement strand
TAGGAGTAACAGATACTTTCCTTAACGGAGCGTTTAATAAAATCAGATTTGGTGTGTCAGGGAATAATATTCTCCTGTACAGCCCATATGAAAGTTATGATCCTGAAGTATCAAACTTCGGAAATCAGCCGATTTCATCGAATATAGAAGTGACGCCTTACCCTTCCTCAAGAAGGTACTTCTTCCACCTATCACTTGAATTTTAATCATCAGAAACGAAAATGAACATGAAACGTATATATATATTCTTACTCGTTTTAGTATCTATCGCCTGGTCGTGTGATATTGATGAAGTGGTGGATCCGAACAACCCTTCCCTTGGAAGTGTATTGAATGATGCATCGACTGCAGAGCTACAGGTACTTGTCACCGGACTGGAGGCAAGGAGCCGCGTGTATTTCACGAATGCCACACAAATGTTTGGCACCTTCGGACGTGAGGTATTCCCTTATTTTGGATCAGATCCTCGTTTTCAAAATGACTGGCTGGGTCTGGTGCGAACGGAAACTTATCCGGATTTCTTTGCTTCCGCAGGAACTTACGTGAACCCGTACCTTTCTGTTAAACAAGCCAATGTTTTGATTGCAGCCGTTGGAAATACTTCTTCGGTGACTGCTGAGGAGGCCGCGGGATATCGGGGCTTTGCGAAAACAATTAAAGGATACCAGCTTTTGTGGCCTTTGATGCAACAGTATCAGAATGGTATCAGGGTGGATGTGGAAGATCCGCTAAATCCGGGAGAAACTCTGAGCTATGCTGCTGCATTGTCAGCAATTCGAGCCATTCTCGATGATGGTATGTCTGACTTACAGTCGGCTGGGAGTTCGTTTTCCTTTGAACTAACGGCTGGTTACAGTGGATTCAACTCTCCGGATGGCATGATGGAAGTAAACCGTGCCATTGCCGCAAGAGTGGCATTGTACGCGGAGGATTATTCGGGTGCTTTAACTGCGCTGAATTCAAGTTTTCTTGATCTGGATGTAGATAATGCTTCGTCAGATAAAATGAATATTGGACCTGCCCACGTATATGGAGAGGCTCCTGATGTCAATAATCCCTTGTATTATCCGCCAAATGCGGCGACAAGCACCATTTTGATTGTACATCCGGCCATGGTAGAGGATGCTTTGCCGGGCGATGAGCGTGTCGATAATAAGTTTTTTCAACGGGACAATCCGGTCATTAACTCAAATATTGTAGATGCAATCGGAGAAAATATACCGGGTGAGTATCAGGATGCGCGATGGGCGACAAATACCGACCCTATTCCGTTTATCCGTAATGAGGAACTTATTCTCATCTATGCGGAAGCAAGCCTGATGACAGGGAACCCTGGTAACGCGGAAGATGCGATCAACGTGATTCGCAATACGTGGGGTCTTGCCGATTACAGCGGTGGAACATCTACTGATGAACTGATGGAAGAGATTCTTTTTCAACGTCGTTATTCGCTTTGGGCGGAAGGAGGTCATCGATGGATTGACCTGCGTCGTACGGATCGGTTGAATGACACCTACGTAGACTTACGGGATGGTGGAAACATCTTCGAAGAAGTTAGCCGACGCACCTCAGAAATAAACTGGGACGCGGACAATTAATACACCCACTTTGGGAGAGAAAGGGGAGCTATTTGGCTCCCCTTTTTTTGTATATGAGGTATTGTCATCTATCTGCTTGATTCATTGGGAATAAGGTTGTAATTTCTTTAAAAAACAACAACGCTATGAAACGAAATATGGTCGGGTGGTTTGAAGTACCCGTTACCAATATGGAGCGGGCCATCCAGTTTTACGAGCAGGTATTTGATATTAAAATAGAACGGCATACCATGGGACCTCTGGATATGGGTTGGTTTCCCTTCGCTGAAGGAGATGCACCGGGATCCGGCGGTAGTTTGGTGGCACACCCTGATTTTTACAAACCGTCAAATGAAGGAGTGCTTGTTTATTTCTCCTCCCATACGGGTGACTTGCAGGACGAGCTCGATCGGGTGGAAAACGCCGGAGGGAAAGTACTCAATGAAAAGACACCCATTTCTGAAGAACATGGGTTTATGGCCCTTTTTATCGACTCAGAAGGAAATCGTATTGCCCTTCATTCCAGGAAATAGCCTGCATGGAAATCGCCGGTATGGCTACAAATGGTCAGCTTCTGCTTCAACGCATGAAGCTGAAAGTCATTACTATGTGCATATGCTGTCCCGGAGAATCAATATGTTTTCACCATTTTACTGCTGGCTGTTTAAACTGTCAATCTGCTGTACTACGTCATAAACAATATCATTGGGTATAGGAACCGTCAGATTATAGTGAGCGATTTTCCAGCTATCTC
>CAYGOW010000121.1:7576-9257 GCA_964351425.1 uncultured Roseivirgaceae bacterium | reverse complement strand
CTTATCTCGAAAATCACCCGACAGGAGTAGTCATTGAGGAGGCAATACAAAGCGGACTCCTCAAGACCATAATGATTGGTCAGGACGCCATGCTGGCCGGATCAGTTCGTGTAACGAATAATTTCGGTGACGATATGAATGCTTATTTTGGCGAACTGGCGTATGACACGGGAATAGGATTACTACCTTCCTCCATCGTTTTGACCGAAACATATGATCCTTCTTCAACGGATTACTACGAGAATAATACCCAGGCCGGGGTCTATGGATTAATAAATAGCCGACTCGGCAATGCATTATTCCTTAACGAACGGTCCTGGCTACATATTTATCAAGGGGAGTCGCAGACATTAATCCGATCCGGTGGAGATTATGCCGCCATGCGTTTGATAAATACCGGCAACCTGGGTGCCCTGGCCAATCAGCCGGTAAATGCTTCCGGTAATGTCCGAAATATCGTTGGCTATGACGCTCTTCAGCTGGAGCTTATCGGTTCTGATGCAATGCGGGCAGGGGAGGCTATTACTCCGGAGATAGTAATCAGTGCAGCAGAATTAATGGCGCCAGATAACTTTACTGCAACACTGAATGAAGAAAGCATTCGTCTGAACTGGGAATACTTTGGTCCTCAGGATGGCGTATTTCGTGTGGAAAGGGCAACCGGAGAAGGATCATTCACTATACTGGATGAATTATCAGGTACCAGCAGGGAATATATTGACGAAGATGTGCAAACGGGCTTGGAATATACCTATCGCATCCGGCAGGAAACAGGGGACAAGAGCTCTTGTTATGTGGAGACAACCGGAATCACACTAATTACATCTGTTGAAGGCACCGAACAAGGACTGAGGGTTTATCCCAACCCGGCAGCGAGTTGGCTTATGGTTCAGTCATCAGGGCGCGGGAACTATCGATTGATTGATATGGCCGGCCGGGAATGGCGTAATGGGTTTTATCAGCGGTCGGCAGAAATTTCACTGAATGACATCCCCCGGGGACTCTATATTTTACAGGTAAAACAGGGAAAAAACGTCGAATATAGAAAAATAGCCGTGAATTCGGGGGGAGATAGCTTGACTCAAAATTAAATTTAAAGTATAATTGAATACCATGCGAGAGCAAAATCAACATCCAATTACGCACGCTGCCGGACTTCCATCCGGAGTGAAGGCTGTGGCCCTGCGTAATTTGCAGCCCATATTCGACTGTTAGTAGTTACCCCATCCAGTCGCATGCTCCTTTGAGCAACCAATAATATTCTTTTTTATCACTAACTAAAATTCATATGAATCGGATTTTTACGATCGTATTCATGTGTCTGTGTATGCAATCATTTGTATTTGCACAGACCACGATCACCGGACAGGTAGTTTCTTCGGAAGATGGAGAGGGCCTGCCGGGTGTAAGTATCGTTATTAAGGGTACCACACAAGGTACTGCTACGGATGTGAATGGTAATTATTCACTCCAGGCATCCCCTGATGACATCCTCGTTTTCTCGTTTACCGGTATGTCGACAGAGGAGATTCCTGTAAACGGCCAGACAGTCATAAATCTGACAATGACGCCGGATATCAGACAGCTTCAGGAAGTAATTGTCGTGGGATACGGAACTCAAAAGCGAGAAGACATTACCAGTTCAATTTCAACAATTTCGGAAGATGACATTGGCAATGTA
>CAYGOW010000121.1:4690-7566 GCA_964351425.1 uncultured Roseivirgaceae bacterium | reverse complement strand
GGGAAAGTCGCCCGGGCTTAATATTACCACCTCTTCGGCAACTCCGGGAAGTGCTGTAAATATTAATATTCGCGGTGTCACGTCGATCAGTGCCAGTAGTCAACCACTGTTTGTTGTGGATGGGATTCCCCTGGTTTCGCGAAATAACAGTGTTCTGAATTCCAATATTCAGCCGATTAACCCATTGGCGGATATTAACCCAAACAACATTGAATCTATCACGGTGCTGAAAGATGCTACCGCCGCCGCGGTTTATGGATCAAGGGGAGCAAACGGTGTAATCATCATTACCACCAAACGAGGTATGGCCGGCAAGACCAAGTTTAACGTCGGATATTATACCGGGGTATCAGAAATTGCCAATACGCCAGATCTGATGTCTTCCTCACAGTGGATTCGTTTCATGAATACTGCAGCAGAGTTTGACGGCCTGGGAGAGAATTACTGGAATAGTACGCTTGGGGATCCTGATGATCCGAACCTGCCTAATTACAATGCATACGATTATATTTTTCGTACCGGAGTAACCCACAATGCAGATATCAGCATACAAGGGGGTGATGAGAATACAAAATTCTTTATTTCCGGAAATTATTACGATCAGGAAGGAATCCAGGTAGGCCTGGGTTTTGAACGCCTATCAACGCAACTGAACCTGGATCATAGTGTAAATGACAAGCTGGGTATCGGGACGAATATTCTTCTGAGTAAGACGGATCACGAACGAACCATCAATGAGAATGACGAATACGGGGTAGTGGTCAATGCCCAGGCATGGGATCCAACGGCGCCATTAATTGAGCCGGATGGCACCTATAGCAACCCGTTTGATTATAACGGCTGGTGGGCACTTGAAAACCCGTTGTACATTGCCGAGCAATATATCAACAACTCCCGCACCAAACGTGTGCTCGGATCGGTATATGCCACGTATGATTTTACGGAGAACCTCCAGTTTAAAACAACCTGGTCCGTCGATTTCAGTTCGCTGCTTGACGAATCGTTTACCCCTGCAGGCGGAAACGAAACGGATGAAGGGGAAGGAATTTATGGTACGTATGAAGAATTATCCTGGCTGGTTGAAAATACCCTCTCTTATAACCGTACCATCGGGGATGGAAATAATTTCAACTTTTTACTGGGTTATACCGTACAGGAGTCAAATACTGAATTTTCCAGTATTGTCGGTACCGGGTTCCCCAGCAATAATGTAATCAAGTTATCTACGGCAGCCAATACGAGCGGTTCATCCGGTGCTACATCCTATGGTTTCCAGTCGTTTCTTGGTAGGGTAAACTATGATCATAAAGGAAAATACCTGGCGAATTTTACGGTACGGGCCGATGGATCATCCCGTTTTGGTCCTAATCAGCGGTATGGGGTATTTCCATCCGGTTCCCTTGGTTGGGTAATTAGCAAGGAAGGCTTCATGCAGGACCAGCGATTGGTCAGCAACCTGAAACTCCGTGCGAGTTACGGACAGGTGGGAAATGCAGCCATTCCTAACTTTCTGTGGCGTGGCGCTTATTCCCTGGGTGCCAGTTATGGCGGACAAGGCGGATCTCAACCCAGTGTGCTGGAAAACCGGGACCTGACATGGGAGCGCACCACGCAGCTGGATGTGGGACTTGATCTTGGCTTATTTGATGACCGTGTCTCAATAACTGCCGATTATTTCGAAAAGCAGACAACGGATTTGTTACTGGCCCGTGATGTACCCGGTGTTACCGGATTCAGAAGTGTCCAGTCCAACGTCGGTGAAATTGAAAATAAAGGGTTTGAAATAAGCCTGTCTACACTGAACATTGACCGCGAGGACTTTACCTGGACGACTAATTTTAACTTCTCACACATCGAAAACGAGGTGGTTGATGTGGTGAACAATGGAGAAATACTGAGTCGTAATTTCATCATTCTTGAGGGTAAGCCCATCTCACAGCTCTATTTGATTGAATATCTGGGCGTTGATCCCTTTACAGGCGATGCGAAGTTTGAAGACATCAACGGGGATGGAATTATCAACCTGGACGACCGGCAGGCCGTTGGGTCCGGTCTTCCTACCTACTACGGTGGATTCTCCAACACCTTCAAATGGAAAGGGTTTACATTGGATGTCTTCTTCCAGTACTCGGGAGGAAACAAAATTTTCAACCAGAGCCGGTTCTCCTACGAGAATTACGGTGCCTTACGCAGCGGAATCCCATACGGCAATCAAAGTACAAATGCACTTAACCATTGGAAGCAACCCGGGGATATCACAGATATTCCGCGCCCATCACTGGCTTCTGAAGATAACCCGAATGACGTATTGCAATTTCAACGCTTCTCGACGCAATATCTTGAAGATGGTGATTACGTGCGCCTGAAAAATGTGAAGTTATCGTATCAACTGCCCCCAAGTCTGATCGAACGATTGAGCCTTAGTTCAGTCACCTTTTTCGTTCAGGGCCGAAACCTGTATACCTGGACAGATTACCTGGGATTCGATCCTGAGGTTTCCACAAATACAAGTTCGCAAGGCGGGTTGAATACCCTTCAGGGAGAGGATTTCGGAACCCTCGGACAGGCGAGGACATATACATTAGGTGTAAATATTGGATTCTAAGAAATAGAAAAATGAAATATATACAGAAAAAACTTTGGTTGATCGGCCTCATCGCACTCTGTGCTTCGGCATGTGATGTACTGGAACAGGATCCCCAGGATCTTATTTCAACAGATGAGGCGATCGTTGATGAGCAATCTGCCGAGGCGGCCCTGGTAGGCGTCTATGATGGCCTGCAGGACGGTGATTACTATGGTGGTCGCTATGTTATGGCTGTAGAAATGCTTGCACAAAACGCGCGCGCAGCTGCCTTCCAGCAATTCTGGCAGGA
>CAYGOW010000121.1:4227-4680 GCA_964351425.1 uncultured Roseivirgaceae bacterium | reverse complement strand
GGTAATTAATGCATCTAATGCAATAATTGAGGCGGTTCCTGATGTAAACGGACTTTCGGAAAGTGACAAGGACCGGCTGCTTGGATCGGCGCACTTTCTGCGCGGTCTTGCCTATTTTGACCTTCTCCGCGTGTATGGAGAATTCTACAATTCCGGATCGCAATTTGGAATTCCGATCAAATTAACCCCATCCTTATCAGCAGAGGAAGTAGCCCGGAGTACCGTGGCGCAAAGCTATTCACAAATTGAGTCCGACCTGACGATGGCCATTTCGATGTTGGGCAATACAGGGAATAAGTTTCTGGCCAGCCGTGGAGCTGCCCAGGCCTTGCTGGCCCGGGTGTTCTTATACCAGGAAAAATTTCAGCAGGCGGCTGACCTGGCGACCACTGTCATAGACAATAGCAACTATTCGCTTGCGGCTAATTACAATGACATTTACCTGAATGAAGG
>CAYGOW010000121.1:1676-4151 GCA_964351425.1 uncultured Roseivirgaceae bacterium | reverse complement strand
AATCCATCTTTGAGGTTGAATTCATTCCATTGGAAGACCCTAATTCCTGGGCGTCTGAGATGTATGTAACTCCGCCGGAAGTTACTGTCAGTGAGGACATGGAAGAGTTCATCACCTTCGAGCCGGATAGAGATGCTTTATTTGCGGAGGTCAATGGGTTTTTTCGTTGTACGAAGTATGGTGAAACCAGAGATGATACGGGAGGAAATACCATTGTATTGCGGATATCTGAAATGTACCTCATCCGCGCCGAGGCATTAGGACGCCTTGGGCAACCGGAAGATGGGCTTGATGATATTAACCGGATTACAGAGCGGGCAGGATTTGGTCCTTATGAAGCAGAAGACCTCCAGACACAGGATGATCTGACCGATATTCTCCTGACAGAACGCAGGGCGGAATTTGCCTTTGAGGGGCAATATTGGTTTGACCTGGTGAGATATGGCGTTATGGAGGACGTAATTGGCCTGGAATCCTTCCGGAGAATTATGCCCATCCCCCAGCGCGAACTCAATATCTCGAACGGTGTACTTGTCCAAAACCCAGGTTATTAACTAGCAAAAGGAACTACTATGAAACTATATAAATCATTATTGTATTCATTTCTTGTCCTTGCCGGTGCCATGATTATGGTAGCCTGTGAGGATGATGAAGGACAGGGGCCCGCGCCAACCGCGTCGTTTCGTGTAATTGGAGATGCGCCCTATAAAGTAAATACGCCCATTAGTTTTGAAAACACATCGGATGATGCGTTTTCCTACTTGTGGTCATTCGGCGATGGAGTCACTTCCATTGAGAAAAATCCTGCGCACACCTATACAGTGCCTGGAGAATATACCGTAAGCCTGAAAGCGGAAGGCAGTGGCCAGCGCGCGCTGGCCAGTCAGACCATTACCATTGAAGCGACGGATTTCAGGATTTACTTCATTGACAACGATGCTGCGAAGGTGCGAAGTTTCCTCACCAGGGATCCTTCAAATGTTCGGGATGAATTCGACTTGCAGGGGTTTAGCTTCGGCCTGGCCTACGACGCTGAAAATGAACAATTCTATTACTCGGATGATGACAATTTAGCCGTATACAGGGTAGATAAAGATGGATCTAACGAAGTGCTGGTCTCGGATAATTTCAGTGGCCCGAGAGATATCGCCCTTGACATCGCCAATAATCGCATTTTTGTTGCCGACCGTTCGGCTGATGCCATTGTTGAGGTCGATTTGACAGACAACTCTACCAGTACGCTGTACAGTGTCGCTGATGATGAATTTTTCCTGTTACCCGTTGGCCTTGATTTATACGGTGATCACCTCTATGCTACGGCGATTGACTTTGATGCGGAAACAGTCTGGAAGGGTGCCCTGGATGGGTCAGGAATTGAGAAGATCATTAATTACAGCCAGGGAGGATTCGGGTATGCACTGGAAGTTGATAAAGAGAATGAACGCATTTATTTTGATGACGCCGATACCGGCAGCATTCTTTCGGCAGAGCTTGATGGGTCAGATATCCAGGAGGTAGGCAGTACAACCGACCGGACCTATGGTATCGCCATCAATTACCAGGAAGGGTTTGTTTACTGGGCAACGCGTGACGGGATTGTGAAACAGGCAGGACTTGATGGCAGCAATGAGGCACAGGTCGTTGATCTGGGAGTTGACTTGCGAGGAATTGTTTTAATCCAGGGAGAATAAAGATAAAACCATGAAAAAACTACACTATTTATTTATACTACTCCTGTCAGCAGGAATAATTTCCTGTGGAGAAGATGATTTCCCGGTGCCACAGGCATCGAGTATTGATGCATCGTTTTCATTCACAGCCCAGGAAACCGTAATAACTTTTACCAATGAAACCCGACTGGCTGATGGCGTTGGGAATGTAACCTACACCTGGAATTTTGGTGACGGCACATTCTCCAATGAAGAAAACCCGGTCCACGAATACGCGACAGTAGGTATATTTGATGTCAATCTCGTGGTCGTTACAGATGACGATATTGATTCCTACGAAGCCTCCGTGGTTGTCCTGGGATCAGTGGATGTCCGGTTATTTTATATTGACGGAGGTGGCAGACAAATTGCCGAGGTGCAAGGTGACATTTCGTTTGAAACAAGTGGATCAGGCTATGGAATTGCCTATGATGCGATCAATGAAAAGCTCTACTACACGGATAATTCGAATGGGACACTGATGCGTTCTGACCTGAATGGCGGAAATGAGGAGGAAGTTGCCAGCGGTTTTACTACTCCTCGTGATCTGGCACTAAATACAAGTGAGGGCGTTGCCTATGTGGTTGATCGGGGCGAGGACGCTATTGTTGAAGTAGATCTGTCAACGGGAGAAACAGCGACATTGTACAGTACGGCAAACGGACTCGGAGAATTACCGGTGGCCATTGATTACTATGATGGCAATCTTTATATAACCTGTGTTGAAATTGACTCAGAAACAGTTTGGAAAGCGGCCGCTGATGGC
>CAYGOW010000121.1:0-1666 GCA_964351425.1 uncultured Roseivirgaceae bacterium | reverse complement strand
CTCGTCTATAGAGAATATTATCGGCTATGGCGCCGGAGGATATGGCTATGGACTGGCGATTGATCCGGTAAATGAGAAAATCTATTTCGATGATCAGGATACCGGTGTAATTCTGCGCTCCAATCTGGACGGCAGTGGTATTGAAACGGTGGTTGAAAAAGTAGGCAGGGTTTACGGAATCGTCATTGATGCTGCAAATGGCAAGATGTATTTCAGTGATTCAGGCGATGGCCTCATCAAGAAAGTGAATCTGGATGGCAGCGAACTGGTGCCGGTGACACTCGAACTTGATGATCCGCTTGGATTGGTCATTGTTGAATAGCGATAGACGTGACACATAAAAAAAAGCCCGGTAAATTACCGGGCTTTTGCTTTTAAGCGGATGATCAATTACATGACTTCCACCACTTCATTTCCGTCTTTGTCGATAAGAACAGGAGATCCGATTCCCTCAACCTGAAGACGTTCGTATTGTGTGGCTTTGTCACCAACAATAACATATATCATCGTTGACAAGTCCATATACTCATCAACCAGTGCCTTGACATCTGCAACCGTCATGGCCTGCAGCGCTTTCTGCTGCTGATCAATATAATCAAGCGGCAGGTCGTAGGTACTGATGGTCTGGAGAATACCTGTAAGTGATCCCAGCGTCTCATAATCCCTTGTGTTCTGCTTTATCAACGCTGTTTTTGTTTTCTCCAGGTCCTCTTCTGTATAGGTATCGCCATAGGTTCCTATGACTTCCTTAAATGTTTCCATGGCTTCCAGCGTCACGTTTGACTTTACACTTGAGGAGGCAATCCACGGACCTTCCACGATATTTCTCGGGGCATAAGAATAAGCTCCATAAGTATACGACTTCTCTTCGCGTAACACCTGGAAAAGTCGGCCCGACGAACCACCACCGAGGCGGTAGTTAGCCACAGTGAGCGGATAATAATCCTCACTATTGCCTTTCACAGCCAATCGTCCGATCAGGATCACTGACTGCTTCGCATTAGGAATATCCACAAAGTAGACTTCCGGTTCGCTGCCTGGTTCAGGGAAATTCATTTCAGGCATCGAAACTTCTTTGGCAGCCCAATTAGTTTCGAGCGAACTGATACTGCTCTTCGCAACGTCTTCCGGGATATTACCCGCAATATGGAAATTGGCAATGGACGGCGAGAAGTAGTTGTTGTAATACGATTTCAGGTCTTCCATTGTGATGGATTCCACCGTTTCAGTTGTTCCTGAAGATGGAATACCCATAATATTATCCTTTCCATAGAGCTTCATGCCCATAACCATAGACGCGATCGCATTCGGGTTTGAATTCCGCTGCTGAATAGACGTCAGGGAAGCCTTTTTGATACGGTCAAATTCCGCTTCGTCCCATCTTGGTTCAAGGAGCATCTCCTCCACCAAAGCCAGGGTAGCTTCGTAATTTCGTGACAGGCAATTGGCTGAAATGGTAATATATTCATCGGACGAATAGATTCGGACATTGGCGCCTAACTGACCAATGGCATCCTCAAGTTCTTCCGGCGTTTTATTTTTTGTCCCTTCCATCATCAGATCGGTAAGCATTCCTGCAAGACCTGATTTGTCCGGTGATTCCACTTTATGGCCTCCCATAATACGAATGCTGAAGTTCACCAACGGCAATTCATTTGCTTCAATA
>CAYGOW010000120.1:6766-9291 GCA_964351425.1 uncultured Roseivirgaceae bacterium | reverse complement strand
GTCATTCCAGCCGTGGATAATGCTACATGCGTCGGAGAAATAAAGAATAGTAAGTAAATGATACCCGGCAAAACTTAATCGGGTAAAAACTGTGAGAATTTTACGGTTTTCAGGGGTCAATTGGCCCGACGAATGAAGTGATTCATCCACAGGTAATGGGGGAACGCCTGTTCTATTCTGCCCTGGACCCATTTATTCACTGATTCGAGGCAGATCAGGCATCAATTATTACATCTCAGTAAGGGGTTTCTCGCTACCGGTTAGAACGGGGCATCATCATCCGAGGGATCAACAGGCGGCGGCACATCACCTCCTCCGTTGGCCCGGCTTCCCAGGCGAATGGTATTTGACGGAGAATCAAACTCACCAGGGATACCTCCTGTGGAAGGAAAATCACCGGCAAAGCCCGGCATATCCAAATCACAGAATTTAGTGTACTTCCCGATGAATTTAAGTTGAACGGTATCCAGCGAACCATTCCGGTGCTTGGCGATAATCACTTCCCCAACACCCTGCATCGGCTGACCGGTTTCATCCTCGGTTATTCCATAGTACTCCGGACGGTACAGGAACATTACCATATCGGCATCTTGCTCAATGGATCCGGATTCACGTAAATCAGAAAGCTGCGGACGTTTATCTCCGCCCCGTGTTTCCACGGCACGACTTAACTGGGACAGGGCAATTACAGGCACATCCAATTCCTTGGCAATCCCTTTCAGCGCACGTGAAATCGACGCGATCTCCTGTTCACGGTTGCCGCCACCTTTTGATGAATCTCCACTCATCAGCTGCAGGTAGTCAATAACTATCAACTGCACATCGTGCTGGGCCTTCAGTCGCCGGCATTTCGCACGAAGTTCGAGAATGGATAATGCCGGGGTATCATCAATAAAGATTGGGGCATTACTCAGCTTGTTCGTCTTATGGATCAGTTGCTGCCATTCGTAATCGGCCAGGTTGCCTTTTTTGATTTTATCACTCTCCAGTTCCGCTTCTGCCGATATCAGACGATTAACCAATTGAACCGATGACATCTCCAGTGAGAATATGGCTACCGGCTGATCAAATTCTACCGCAGCATTTCGAAGTGCCGAAACGACAAAGGCCGTTTTACCCATACCAGGTCTTGCCGCGATAATCACCAGGTCAGACTTCTGCCATCCGGAGGTTAACCGGTCCAGCGCTGTGAACCCACTCGGAACCCCGGTTAATCCATCTTTATGATTTTTACGCTCCTCCAGTTCATGAATGGCCTGTGCCATCAGGGAGCGCATGTTCTCATAATTCTTCCGAATATTCGATTCAGATATTTCAAATAGATGAGACTCGGTCTTGTCCAGCAACTGGAATACGTCCGTAGTATCCTCGTACGCGTCATGGTGTATTTCCGTGGCCACTTGAATAAGGGCCCGCTTTATGGCCATTTCAGTAACAATACGCGCGTGAAACTCAATGTTGGCAGCCGAACTGACCCGTGAGGTAAGTTCAGCGATATAATAAGCCCCTCCGACGAAATCAAGCATGCCGTTTTTTCGCAGCTGATTTACTACCGTCCGCATGTCGATTGGCTCGGAATTATTGAAGAGAATTACAATGGCTTTATAGATTTCCTGGTGTTTTTCCAGGTAGAAGCTGGCCGGCTTTAAAATATCAATAACAGCAGTTAAAGCGTCTTTCTCGAGCATTAGCGCCCCCAGAACAGCTTCTTCCAAATCAACGGCCTGCGGTGGTAATTTTCCCAACTGGTCACCCATCTCCCGTACCAACCTGTTAGACTTATGCCCCACTTTCAGGGAAGTTGATTTGTTGTCCATGTATTGTTTCGTGTATTTTTATTGAATAATTCTCAAACCTAAAAATTATTTTCCCAACCACCAATCCGGTGTCCGTAACCAGTGCCGGCCAGCCGCTGTGAATAGATTCTCCCCTGTGTTTCCCGTCCACCCACTTCCTGCTAAATCATTCACCAAAGTCAGGCGTAATCCACAGAAGATCTCCACATAATATACCGTTATCTGTGGAAAACTCGTGAACATGCGCACAAATTAATTAAGTTATCCACATATTATCCACAACGAGAACGAAGCAGAAATAATCCCCGGTTTTTGAAATTTTCTCTTAATTTTGACCAGCCATAAAAAGCAAGCATGACCGACACGAAACAACATATTCATTTCATCGCCATCGGCGGAAGTTTAATGCACAACCTGGCACTGGCTCTTCATGAACAAGGCCATAAAATTACCGGGTCGGACGATGAAATATTCGAACCCTCACGATCAAAACTCAGTGCTGCCGGACTTCTGCCCGAAAAAGAAGGGTGGTTTCCTGAAAAGATCACGACTGATTTATCGGCCGTAATAGTAGGCATGCATGCCAGAAAAGACAATCCGGAACTGGCCAAAGCCAAGGAACTCGGCATACCAGTTTATTCATTTCCTGAATTTATTTATCAGCAATCGCTGAATAAACAACGCATAGTTATTGCCGGCAGCCATGGCAAATCGACCATCACGGCCATG
>CAYGOW010000120.1:0-6756 GCA_964351425.1 uncultured Roseivirgaceae bacterium | reverse complement strand
TTATGCATGTATTGAAGGCATTGGGAAGAGAATTTGATTATGCCATTGGTGCCGAGGTCGCCGGCTTTGATACCATGGTAAAACTGAGTGAGGCGCCGGTGATTGTCATTGAAGGTGATGAATACCATACTTCTCCGGATGAACCTACACCAAAGTTCATGCACTATCATCACCATATTGGCCTGATCAGCGGCATCGAATGGGATCATATTAATGTATTCCCTTCCGAAAATGAATATGTGGAGCAGTTCAGGCGATTTGCGGATGCTACACCAAAGGCAGGCTCGCTGGTTTACAATGAAGAAGACGGACGGGTCAATACACTCGCCAGCCAGGAACGGGAAGATGTGCTGGCAATCCCTTACGGTACTCCGGAGTTCGAAGTTAAGGATGGGATAACCGTTTTAAAAACCAGTGAAGGTGACTTTCCTCTTAAAATATTCGGGCGTCACAACCTGTTGAACCTGATGGGTGCCAAAGCCGTCCTGAACCGCATCGGCGTCACTGATGAAGCCTTCTACCAGGCCATTACGACCTTCGAAGGAGCAGGAAAGCGTCTGGAAAAATTAAATGAGAATGGTTCGGTCCCCGTTTTTCGTGACTACGCACATGCTCCATCCAAAGTCAAAGCGACCGTTGAAGCGGTATCGGCTCATTATCCGGATAAAACAGTCGTGGCTTGCCTGGAATTGCATACCTTCAGCAGCCTGATGCAATCGTTCCTGCCGAATTATAAAGACGTCATGAATGATGCAAATGTCCGTGTCGTGTATTTTAATCCCATGACGGTCGCTCATAAGAAGTTACCGGAGATTACAGAAAAAGATATAAAAGAGGCGTTCTCAGATGACGATCTTCACGTTTTTACCTCACGTGACGAAATGACGGACTATCTCGACTCACTCGCCTGGGACAATGCGGTCCTCTTGCTTATGAGTTCGGGTACGTTTGATAACCTTGATCTGACAAAAATAGAATCCATCGTAAACGTATAAACCACCCAACATGTCTTTAAACCTTAAGAATCCGCTGACTTTCTTTGATCTTGAAACGACCGGAACAAATATCGTCAATGACCGGATTGTTGAGATCAGTGTGGTGAAAGTCATGCCAGGTGGGGAAACAATCACCAAAACCACACGCATTAATCCAACGATCCCCATACCGGAAGAAGTGAGTCTGATTCACGGGATTTATGACAAGGATATTCAGGATGCTCCAACGTTCAAAAATATCGCAAAAAGTCTGGCTAAATTCCTGGAGGGCTCCGACCTGGCCGGCTTCAATATTCTAAAATTCGATGTGCCTGTTCTGGTAGAGGAATTTCTACGTGCCGGGGTCGAATTTGATGTGAGCAAACGAAAACTCATCGATGCGCAGCGGATTTTTCATATGATGGAAAAGCGTACCCTTTCGGCTGCGTATAAATTTTATTGCGATAAAGAATTAACCGATGCCCACAGTGCAGAAGCCGACACACTGGCAACCCTGGCGGTTCTGGAGGCCCAGGTTAAGCGCTATGAGGGACAAACCGTAGTAGATAACCTGGGGAATGAATTGGGAGAAATCCGGAATAACATGGAGACACTGCACAACCTGACTTCTTCGAATATGGTTGATCTGGCAGGAAGAATCATTCGCAACAATCAGGGCATTGAGGTATTCAACTTCGGCAAGCACCGCAACAAGCCCGTAGAGGATATTTTACGTAAAGAACCCTCCTACTATGACTGGATGATGAATGGGGATTTTCCGCAAGACACGAAAAACCGATTAACTGAAATCCGTCTTCGTGCCCTGCGGTCCTGACATTATTTTTTATAATACTGCATTGCTTCCGTCATATACTTCTCCAGGTCCGCGATTCGCGTAGCAGGATGCGGGTGAGTCGATAAAAATTCCGGGGGTCGTTCCCCTCCACCGCTTTTTTCTTCCATACGATTCCAGAAAGCCGGCGCCACTTGCGGGTTATATCCGGCCATCGCCATGAAAATCAACCCGATCCGGTCGGCTTCGCTTTCATGCTGACGGGAAAAGGACAACATGCCCAGCTGGGTTCCAACACCCACCGACTGCATCAACAATTCCTGGGTGAGTGTCGGGTTCTGTCCCACGGCAGCCGAGAGCCCGCCAAGCAAACCATTCGCCACCATACCTTCACTCATTCGTTCACGTCCGTGATTGGCGATGGCATGCGCTACCTCATGTCCCATGACCACAGCAACCCCTTCCTCATCGGCACATACCGGCATGATCCCTGTATAAAAAGCCACTTTACCCCCGGGCATACACCAGGCATTCAGTTGATCCGATTCGATCAGATTGAATTCCCAGGCATATCCTTTCAACTGGTCTTCCCAGCCGTTAGAACGCATGTATTCCTCCGCGGCACCTTGAATCCTGGCGCCAACCCGCTTCACCATCTGCGCCCATTCTGTGTTTGTAATTACCTTATTTTCCTTAATTACCTCAGTATACTGTTGAAAACTCAATGGGAGAATTTCATCATTCGAGATCAGGCTCAGTTGCCTGCGACCCGTCACCGGAACTGAACTACATGCCTGTACCAACAACCCGACACTGAGAATGAAAATTATTTTTTTAAGCATGATTTCTTATTCGTTTATCATGAAGATTTTTGGCAATTTTATGAAATAATATACAATTACCCGCAATTCAATAACCGTCATATTCAAATCCATTATGAGAATTTTTGCCATTGGACGTAACTATGCTGAACATATCGCCGAACTTAACAATGAACGGCACGATGAACCCGTAATCTTTACAAAGCCTGACACAGCCTTATTACGTAATAACGACCCTTTTTATTATCCGGATTTTACGAAAGACATCCATCATGAAGTGGAAATTGTGCTCAGGGTCTGTAAGGAAGGAAAATACATTCAGGAAAAATTCGCCCATAAATATTACGACCAAATTGGCCTTGGCATTGACTTTACGGCCCGGGATTTGCAACAGAAAGCAAAAGAAAAGGGATTGCCTTGGGCCATTGCCAAAGGATTTAACGGATCCGCACCAATATCTGCCCTGCTTGACAAGGAGGAATACGATTTGGCTGATCTCAACTTTTCACTAAAGGTTAATGGAGAATTACGACAGGAAGGGAACACACGTATGATGTTATTCGGTTTTGATTTTATTATTTCCTATCTATCCCGTTTTTTTACACTACGTAAAGGGGATTTGATTTTTACAGGTACTCCGAAAGGAGTTGGACCGGTGCACGCCGGGGATCGACTGGAAGGATTTTTAGAAGATAAAAAGCTGTTGGATTTTGAGATACGATAGAATATTTTTTGGTGTACTAATTTTTTGTTTGGGTGCAATCACCACCACCCGCGCCCAGGAACAATCAAACTATTACATGTTTCCCATCAAACCGGGTGAACGAAATTCCTTGTCCGGAACCATGGGCGAGCTCCGATCAAATCATTTCCATGCGGGACTTGATATACGTACCGAAGGGAGAATCGGCCTGCCCGTTCATGCTGCGGCTGATGGATACATCTCCCGAATTGCTGTTTCAACCGGTGGGTACGGCAACGCCGTATATATCCAGCACCCCAATGGTACCACAACCGTCTATGCACACCTGGACCGTTTTACGGGCCCACAGGCAGATTTCGTGAGGGAAATGCAATACCGGCAACGCAGCTTTGATATCAATCTATACTTTGATGCAGGAGATTTTCCGGTTAAACAGGGTGATGTAATCGCCTATTCAGGCAACAGCGGATCATCGGGCGGACCGCATGTGCATTTTGATTTACGGGATGCCAATCAGGATTTACTTAATCCCCTCTCCTATGGCTTTGATGAGATCAAGGATCATACCCCGCCTGTGGCCATAAGCCTCGCAGTTAAATCCCTGACCAAATCAGCCCGGGTTGATGGCCAGTTTGGTCGATTTGATTACACGCCTGTACGACGGGGTAATAATTTCTACATAGACCAGGCGATACCGGCAAGCGGTAAAATTGGTCTGGAACTTTATGCCTATGATTTACTGGACAATTCACGGTTCCGTTGTGGGATAAAAGAAATAGTCGTGAAGGTCGGAGATGAGGAATCCTTCAAACTGGATGTTAGTACTTTTTCCTTTGCAGAACAGCGCAATATATTGCAGCACATGGATTACAAGACCATGAAAACGACCGGTCGCAGGTACCATAAACTGTACATTGATGACGGCAACTTTCTTCGGTTTTATGAGACCAATAAGGACGGAGGACGACTGACAATACAGGATGGGACTGAATACCCTGTATCCATCACTATGCGCGATACCTACGGGAATGAAAGTTCATTAGCCTTCAAAATCATCGGTAAAAATAACAACGGTGCGCTACCAGATGCCCTTGCGGTTGATGAAGGATTTGAGTTAATGGATAATACCCTGAAGATCAATGTTTCCTATGCCTCAGCGGAAAAGGTTGATCCGGTTGGTCTGCGCGCTTCCGCCGAACGCCTGATAGCCCCAAGTTATGTTGCCGGAGGCAAAGACGCCGCTTACCTGTGGGACATGCGTGATGCCATACCCCAAATTATAAGAATCGGCGAAACGCTTCACGAAATGCCCTATCGAACGCTGATATCCCCAAAAGCGGCACAGAACTATTCGGATGACCACATCACCTTGAATTTTCCCAAAAATGCCCTGTTCGACACCCTGTATCTGACCACAGCATACCGACTTGACACGGCAAAACAGGCAGAGTATTTTTCATTTGGCGACCCTTTTATTCCGTTGCGGAATAGAATTAGTGTAAAAGTGAAGCCCGGCACTACCTATGAAAAACCTGATAAATTAGCTGCCTATGAAGTAGATGAAAACAACAACACCTCCTATGCCGGAGGCGAATGGGAAGGAGACGGATTCGCCTTCACCACACGGGACTTCGGGACCTATACACTGATGGAGGACCTTGAAAAACCCACCATTACCGCGCTCACACTGAATCAAAATAGTTTACGGTTTCGCGTTTCTGATAAACTTTCAGGGATCGCATCCATCAACTGCTATGTGAATGGAGAATGGGTGCTGATGAATTACGATTACAAACGTGACCTTATCTGGTCAGAGAAAAAGGACGAATCCATTAAATTCTCAGGGGAAGTAAAACTTGTTGTAACGGATAATGTTAATAACGAAGAAATATTCACAACCAAAATAAACTAACTATGTCCCTTAATGTAGGTGATAAAGCACCGGATTTTAAAGTAAATGACCAGGATGGAAATGAAGTAAGCCTTTCGAAGTACAAAGGAAAGAAAGTAGTTCTCTATTTCTACCCACGCGACAATACCCCCGGTTGTACCGCTGAAGCGTGCAACCTGCGCGACAATTACGCAACACTACAAGAGAAAGGGTATGAAATCCTTGGAGTAAGTACGGATGATGAGGCCTCCCACCAAAAATTCATAGAAAAGCAAAATCTGCCTTTCAAACTGCTTGCCGATACTGAAAAAGAAATCCATGAGAAGTATGGCACATGGGTTGAAAAATCCATGTATGGCCGAAAATATATGGGTACGGCAAGAAAGACTTTCGTCATTGACGAAAATGGAAAAATTGAGGAGATCATTGAAAAGGTAAAAACCAAGGATCATACCCGTCAGATTCTGAAATAGGAAATTCCTACTTAATTTCATACACTAGCGGAGAATCAAACGTTACAAGGTCGTGCGAAGCGTATTATTCTCCGTTCTGTTAACATTTGCCTGTACCTGGGCCTGGTCCCAGGAAGTTCAGCAGAAAATACCATCCAAAACCCGGATCCTTTTTCTGCTGGACGGTTCAGGCAGTATGCTTGCTGGCTGGTCGGATACTAACCGGATTACGGCAGCCAAAGAATTACTGACCTCATTAGTCGACTCCCTCCAGAGTGCTCCGGAAGTCGAACTGGCCCTGCGTGCCTACGGACATTTATATGCCCGATCAAGTCAAAATTGTAAGGACACCAAGCTGGAAGTTGGGTTTGCACCACGCAATCACCAGCGGATTATTCAGCGCCTGGGACAGATCAGTCCAAAAGGAACCACCCCTATCGCTTACAGCCTTGAACAGGCGGCCAACGATTTTCCTACCGTGGAAGGCTACCGAAATATCATTATTATTATTACGGACGGAATAGAATCCTGTGATGGCGACCCATGCGCAGTTTCTCTAGCGTTGCAGCGAAAAGGTATTTTTCTACGGCCTTTTGTTATAGGCATTGGGATGAATCAGGAATTTGCCGAAGAATTCAGTTGCCTTGGCACCTATTATGACGCAAAGGAGATTGATGATTTTCGAACAGCACTAAATGTTGCGATAAAAACCAGCCTGGAGCCGACCTCGGTGAGTGTCGAACTACTCGACGAAAAAGATCGTCCGACCGAAACAAATATCAACGTCTCCTTCATCAATTCTCTGACCCGCGAATCCGAATTCGATTTTGTGCATTACCGTGATGAGCGCGGCCGGCCTGACTCAGTGATGATTGATCCGGTATTAACTTATGATATTGTTGTAAATTCCGTACCACCTGTCGTTAAAAGGAATGTGCGCCTGGAGCCGGGCAAGCACAATATCATTCGCATCCAGGCCCCGCGGGGTAAATTGACGATTGCACAATCCGGTGCCGGGGTATACGGAGACAATCCCAAGGCATTGATTCGAACCCAGAAGAGCCGGGGGGATATTCTGTATGCCCAACAGGTAAACACTACGCATGAATACCTTTCCGGCAC
>CAYGOW010000119.1:0-9401 GCA_964351425.1 uncultured Roseivirgaceae bacterium | reverse complement strand
CGTAAAGCTGGCTGCGGCTTCACTAATAGTCACTTTATAGGGCAACTCATTGTCCGAGTAGGCAAAGTCCATTAACGTTAGCGTACCGCTTGTCGGTAAATCAGCGGAACGCTCGGCTTCAAGCGCCGCCATATTACCACGAGTATGCAGATCCGCATTCAGTAATCCAGCCAGCGACATATTCTCCAGATTCATTATTCCCGCCACCTTCGCCAGATCAAGCTTCCCCGTTACATCCAGGTTCCATGCGTAATTTACCAGGTTGCGGATTTCACCTTTTATGCTGAATGGGGCGCCATCCATCATCATGGAAAAATTGGAAATACTGGCAACGAAGTCTGCCATTTTACCCGTAGAATTTGTAATAGTGGCCTCAAGCGCCAGGTCGTCGAGGGCGTAGGGTAATTCAGAGGAACGAATAAATCCTTTCGCTATGGAAATATCACCATTTATCGCGGGCATGATATCAGCCAGGCTATCATAAACACCTTTTGCAGATATATCCACCTTGGCAAGGCCGCGCAGGGTCATACCTTCCATGGGGAATATGGAGGTGATCTCTTCAAAGTTCAGATTGGCTTTCATCTCGGCATCCATAGCATAGTCCCGTAGATTTTCGAGAACAATACGCGCGTCCAGTGGATTAGTACCAAACTCAAGATGTAACTGGTTCAGGGCTACGCGCGTGTTCTCAAGGATACCGTCCTTATTGGCAATTTCCAGGTCCAGTGAAATATTTTTTACCGCCTGTGGTAAATCAGGATACTGGAACATGGCATTTTGTGTAGAGACATTCAAGGCAAATGCCGGATTACGCAGACTATCCATAATCCCTTTAATATGGGCTGAAAGATTCAGGGTGCCTTCACTGGTGATATCATCAAAATTCTCAGTGTATATTCCGGGTACAACAGACAGGAGGCTCTTAAATGAATTATCCAGTGCGGTAAAGGTCAGATCCATTTCAATCGCATCGGCCGGTAGTGAAACCCTGCCATCCACGCCAATGCTCAGGTCATTTATTTTAGCATAGTTTTCCTTAAACTCATACGTACTGTAGTCGTCACTTATGGTCATCGTAACATCCGCTTCCAGGCGTTTATTACTGACATATTCGACCCCGTCATAGGAGAAGGAAACAGAATCCGAGAGCGTATAGGAGGTCAAGTCAAAAATATCCGCCTCTAAATTTCCGCTACCTGAATGCTGAATGTGGCGCAATTCCATTGTCATTGGAAAAGTGGCATCCTCATACCTGAGCGTGCCATTCCGAATTTCCCAATGGTCAATCGAAACGGAGGCTGCAGAAGCCGATGCATCGCCAGCAGGTGCAGCTTCTGAATCTTCGATGGCGATATCATAATTTGCCTGACCCTTCTCGTTAATTTTGAGCGAAATAATGGGTTCGATCAACGTAACCCCCTTTATTTTGATGTCATCGCCAAATAAGCTGAAGAGATCAATCTCCACCTCGATATCTTCCACGGTAAACAATACTTCACCTTCAAACGGTGAACGGTTGACAATACCCAACTGACTCATGCCGGCAGTGGCATTAGGAAAATTTCGTAAGAGTGATAGGGAGAAATTGGAAGGATCCCATACAACCTCCGCATTAACGGATTCTGAGATGGATGTATTGACAGCATCTCTAATTTGTGTCTTGAATACTATCGGGACCAATAAAATTGCCAGGAATAGTATGAATATGACACTTAAAAATATGACCAGGGCCTTTTTCATGAAATTGAGTATTAAAATACAAAATTACGAATTACTCAATCAATATTAGAGTCATTCCAATATATTGCTCAAAGCCGCGCCATGGTTATGGTAATTTCGTCAAGGTAATTAAATCTCAGGTAATCCTCCTGCCGAAGCTGTATATCATACCTCATGGTAAGCGACTCTCCATTAGGCACAAGAACGAGTTGATCCGCTTCAAAATGCCAGGAATATTGCATTTCCTCATAGGTACTGAGAAGGGGGGAGCCCGGGTGTCCTTTTACCCTGACTATTGCCTGGTCATGAAAAAATTCAACTTCCCCCGAAAGCAGGTCATTGTTTAACTGCCAGGTAATTTCCCATTTACCGATAATCTGCTTATCATTCTCCTCGTCACAAGAAACTACTCCGATAGCCATCACAAGGAGCGCAAAAAATACTCTTATCCTCTTCATTCCTGTAACTAACGCCCGTTCACGGGTGATTAGTGTGGGATCATAGATATTTTAACATATAATTAATGAATTTGCCCGTGACCTTGGTATAAGGCGGGTAAATAAGCTTATTCAGTGGAAGTCTTTGCTGAACAACTGCTTTCTCATTTGAGAATGAATCAAAGCCATGTTTCCCATGGGCCTTACCAATACCGCTTGAATTTACCCCTCCAAAAGGAAGGTGAGGGTGACTGAAATGAATCACACAATCGTTATAAACCAGGGCCCCTGCAGATGTTTCCTGCAAGACCTTTTCGTACGTAGTTTCATCTTGCGCAAACAGGTAAGACGCTAAGGGCTTTGGCCTGCTGTTAATATATGCGATAACCTCATCGAGGTTTGTGTAAGCCTTTACCGGAAGTACCGGTCCGAAGATCTCTTCCTGCATCAAAATACAATCTTCAGGCACATTTGCCACTACGGTTGGTTGAAAGTAGAGCGTGTCTTCATTGCGATCTCCTCCGTATATTAGCGTCGCTCCGCGATCTAATGCTTCCTCCAGTGCATTACTGAGCCTGTCGAAATGTCCCCGGTTAATAATCCGGGCATAATCACCCGAATCCGCGAAGCTCTGACCCCCGTCCCCAAATAATTTTTCAGTGTAAAACACCAGTTCTTTCAAAAAGGTATCCCATTGGGAGGAATGGATCAACGCATAATCGGGCGCTATACAGGTTTGGCCTGTGTTCAGAAACTTTCCCCAACTAATCCGTTCCGCTGCTTCGCCCGGAGATGCAGAGGCCCCAATAATTACAGGTGATTTACCGCCCAGCTCCAGCGTTACCGACGCGAGATGATTGGAAGCCGCCGCCATGACCTTCTTCCCAATAGTTGTACTTCCTGTAAAAAAGATATGATCAAATGGCAATTCAAGTAGCGCCTGGGCAATATCTGCTTCCCCTTGAAAAACAGCCACATCCGACGGATCAAAAAGGTTTGTCACCATGGCTTCAATCAACCGGGACGTATTGGGAGAATGTTCGGATGGTTTTAGAATGACAGTATTTCCTGCCGCTATTGCACTGATCAGCGGACCGACCGCTAGAATAAACGGGTAGTTCCACGGTGAAATAATGAGGCAAACACCTTTAGGTTCATAATGTATCCTGGCGGAAGCCGCCATAAAGGTCGCCGGAGACTTCACTTTTTTAGGGAATGCCCACTCTTCCACATTGGAAATGGCTAATCGCAGTTCTGATAAAGCGGGGTAAATCTCGGTTAAATTTACTTCCATTAATGGCTTCTTGAAGTCCGCATACAGCGCATCCTGTATTTCTTCCTGATGATTTTCAATCCAGTATTGGAGTTGAGTCAACCGTGTTACCCTGTCCTTCAAAGGTGCCGAACGCAGTTCTAATGCATGCTTCTTTTGCTGCCCAAAAACTTCTTGTATCTGATCCTGATTTGTCATTCACTAAAAGTTACTAAATACCCATTACAATAGTTTTACATGTCCCCTCATTTCTTCAATTCTGCCATTTGTCTTACGTCTGTTAACTTATTGTTAACAAAAATTGTTTATTTGTTACCTGTATGTTATCTTAATGTTATCTAAATGACGTGATGATGAAGAGGACGCTAATTTTTTTATGGATACTATTATTTTTTAATCCAGCACTGAACGCTCAATTATCCATTCCGGGCAATACACTGATAGATTCAGAACTGGAAAGGCAAATGCTCAACGATGTCAGCAATGGCATGGACGTAGACCCTTTCCTTTTGCAGCTATCCGTGAATTTCACTGCCGATGAATCCCTTGAGATTTATACGGATATTTTTACCAATTATGTGGCTGATTTGGCCAATAAGCGCCATAAAGGACTAACGGATGAAGATTTTCTCTCAACGCTTTATTACAAAACGCACAAAAAGTTTCTAAAAAATTATCAGGCGTATTCTTCTTTCGGAGAAGTATTGGACCAGGGAGCCTATGATTGTCTTAGTGCCACCGTACTTTACGCACTTTTGCTGGACGCCTTTAATTTTTCTTACGAAATCGTGGAAACAGACTATCACATTTATTTGATGGTTTATAGTGATAACAACCGATATATGCTGGAATCGACCGATCCTATCAATGGGTTTGTAACAGATGAAAAGGTAATTAAAACGCGTATTGAAGAGATAGAACAGCGAAACAACACACTTTCCGAAGGATATCTTACACTACAAACTGACAACCGTCGCTTCAACGATTTGTTCACACTTGCTGGCCTTCAGTACTTTAATGCAGCTGTATATGCCTTGCGTGATGGTGAAGTCATTGCATCTGTCGACCAGTTAGAAAAAGCGCGGTTGTATGACGATGCCGATCGTTTTAAGGCATTTGGCAAGCACCTGGCCAAGGTATTGGTTCATGACAGTGAACTTGACCCTGAGTTAAAACAAAGATATCTCCTGAAGTTAACCCGCGTCTTAAATAAAGGTATGATTACCGCTTCTCTCTAATTGTTTAATATTCGTACCTCCACGCGTCGATTCTTGCTGCGCGCTTCATCATCACTTGAGGTAGTCAGCGGTTGTTCACCACCAAAGGCCACGGTTTTAATACGGTTTTTATTCACTCCTTTAGACACCAGGTAGTCCTTGACCGCCTCTACGCGACGCTCAGACAACTTCATATTTTCCTTGGCATTACCACGAAAATCTGTATGTCCCTCAAGTTGAATAATTAAATCCCTGTCACGTTGTAACATGGCCGCCAGATCATCCAGTTCACCAAATGAATTTTCAGCTATGGTCGCTTTTCCCTGGGCGAAAATAAGTTTTTCCAATCGAATAAGGGACCTGACTTCCCTGGGCACTAATTCGATCATATGCTCTGACGGGTTTAATAATTCAGAAGCCTTTACCGTAGCCACATAAGAGGCATATCCCTCAGCTTCTACGGTAATGACATAATCCGTTCGCTTAGTCATGGGAATTTCAATTGTACTCCCGGAGATAATTCCGATTGTACTCCCATAAGGCATGCTTTCAAAGGTGACCATTGCTCTAACGGGATCTTTAGTGGAAGCATCCACTATATTTCCCTTATACATGGCATAACTACTATCCGTATAGGCTATTTGGGCAGCTGCCGTTGAAACAGCAGCCAATGTCACAAAGAGGGATAGTCCCCAGGCAAATACGCTTCTTATTCTAGCATTATTCATTTGTGATTTTGAATTCAACCCTTCTGTTCTTTCTTCTTCCTTCAACTGTGGTATTTGGTTCAACCGGTTGGGCTTCACCAAAATACTTAATCACCAAACGTTCGCTGTTGATGCCCTTACTCTTAATATAGGCCGCAACGGCTTCGGCACGCCTTTCTGACAGGCCAAGATTGTATTGTTCAGGGCCTGTTGCATCCGTATGTCCGGCAATTTCAATAGTTAAAGAAGGCCTGTTCTTCATCAATTCCGCAACCCTATCCAATTCAGGATATGATTCAGACTTTAACACAGCCTTGTCGAAATCAAAGAAGACATTGTTAAGAACAATGGTTGCTTCTTTTTCTATTGGTACCAAAAACAGGTCTTTGGTAACCGATGTACGGTCTTCATCATCGAAATTTCTCAAATCAAGGTTTTCATTGACCGAAACATAGTTTTCGGCATCGGCACGGATTCCATACAACTCTCCCGCTGGTAACATGACTTCATATTCACCGGTATTAGGATTCGACATGGTAATACCAATTTCCGTGCCATCCGACAGTCTCTCGTAAATGATCTGAGCTTCTACAGGCGAATTATTTTTTGAATCAAGTATGCGGCCGTTTACAACAAGTACTGGTTCGGGACGCTTGAATAGTGGCATCGCCACCCGGAATATATCCAGGTCATCTTCACTGACCCCCTGCGAATAATAGGCAAAGTCACTGTTTCCGGGTATGTTGAAAAACAAATCTTCGTACTGTGAGTTGATCGTTGGCCCAAGGTTTTCCGGCTCTGACCAATTGGTCCAGGTATCATCTAAACGGCGCGTTACATAAATATCACTTCCTCCAAAACCACTATATCCATTGGAGGAAAAATAGAGCGTTTTGTCATCGGGAGCCAGGAAAGGGGCTGTTTCTTCTCCGGCGGTATTCACCATTTCCGAGAGATTTAAAGGCTCTGACCACACACTATCCGCCTCTAAAAAGCTGACGTACAGGTCTCTTCCTCCCTGGGTATCATCGCGATGCACCGACATCAAGAGGGTTTTCCTGTTATTGGCCATGTAAAAATTTGACCTGTCCGCGTAATTGTATTCATTAACAACATTCGAGGAAACGGGCTTGGACCATTTTCCCGACGTATTATTACTCATCGAAACCCCGGCTGTCATTTTACCATTATCATTGTACCGGTTTCCAAGGATTAAAAGAACTGATTTCCCATCCGGAGTAACGGAGCTGATAAAGTTAGGATCATCATTGTTTAACTCCGGCCCCATATTTCTGGCCAATTGCCATTCACCATTCTCATCCAGCTCAGAAAACCAAATATCCTCTTCATCATTTACCCCTCCGATATTTTCAGGGTGGTTTTTACGTGAAAAGTAGAGTGTTTGTCCGTCCGGTGATAACAGCGGCTTGTATTCTTTATAGGCACTATTAACATTCTCACTGAGTCTTTCCTTATATAATTCAGGATTAAGCCCTTCTGTAACGGCTATTTCGGCCACTATTGGCAAATTTGAATCGGAAATAGCCACGGCATCAACACTGTAATATTCCGGCACCGCCGCTCCGTCAAATTCTAGTTGAAGGGAGGCTACTTCATAGGTGGTTTCCTCAATAATAATATTCAACATACGACCATTCAAAGGCACTGCCCTTGGGGAGAATGTGTTTATTTCATGCTCCTGTCCATTGGTATCAAACGCCACAATCCGGTACAAGGCACTTGGATTGAATGACTCGGCAATTGCAACCTGCCGTATTTTCATAGGCCTGTCAAAGCCGACACGAATAAATTCCTTTTTATTTGCCCGCTCAGGGGTCCAGGCGTTGGGACTATCTCCGCCGGCGGGTAATACGTTAGGTTTACCAATGATTTGCTGGGCTGAATATTGTACAGGTGTAAGCTCAGAAGAATAGTCAATAACACGTGTAGCCCATTGCACAGTTTGTGCCTGTGCACCTAATAGTAAACATAAAAGTAAACTCGTTAAAAGTAATCTCATCGCAGTTGGTTTGTTATTATTATAGACGAATAGCACCAAGATAGAGTAAACTTAACTAAATTTTATAATCATAACAATGAGAGAAATTGAAATGAGGTGGCAAAAAGCTGATTTAAATTTACTTTAAGGAGTTATAAGTAAACTCTCTTTACTCCAATGACTTATCTCCATGGAGTAAAAACCCAAGGTGAAGCAGAATGCCAAATTCATTTTCAGCATCATCGTAATAATTGGCACTCAGGCTTACAGGTCCAAGTGGGGTATGCATAACCATGCCAGCGGTGGCAGCAAAAGAAACTTGATTGTTGAAGCCAAAATCAGATCCAGACAGATCCCCCTGGCTATTCAAACGCTCAATATTTTTGAAAAAATACCCCTCCAACCGTATATCAAGTAAATTATTAACGCTAAAAACGTTTCTCACACCTCCGGCGACATAATTAAACCCTCTGAAATTTTGAAGCAACAATGTTTTGCTGTCCTGCATAGGATAAAATGCTGGACTGTTAATAAGTGTTCCCATATAGTTGCTGAAATACGGCTGATTAGAAAATACGGCTTCAGCCAGGTATCCGGTGCTATATTTACCTTTGGAAAAATATTGCTCAATACTTCCTTTTAACCTGAACCATCGATGATAATCATCAATATTATTGGGGATATCCGATGTGGAGCCGGGAGTATAGTTTTCCTCTATATCAAAATAGTCAAAGGCCACCTTAATTGAATATCCATCACTCGCATATTGACGCCTGTTTAAGGTATTGCTTGTAATTTCCAGGCCAAAGCGATATCCTTTGATCTTTTGACTATCCAGTGTATCGATAGAATTAATCTCACGGTCATTGCCAAAATTATTGTCATTGTTTACCCAATCACCATGAATCACTCCCTTGAATCTGTTGGTCACCGGAAAGCCAATATTCAACCCGTATTTGCGATCTGTAGAATTCCATACGGTCGGGTCTTTCTCTTTAACGAAAATATCGTCCGAGTCAATATAATCCCATTGATTGTAAACCAATTCAGGCTCAACATAAATAGGCTGAAAGGAAGAAAGGTTGAGCCGGCTGCGAAGTTGCGCTGATTTATAAAAACTTCCGGCAAAGACATCAAGACGTAACTTAAGGAGATAGTTGTCAAAATAATAATACTCTGTACCCAGATATGCCTGGCTAATATTTCGCGAAGCAATAACTCCGCCGACGTGCGCAGTCAGATTACTTCTCGGCCGGCCGTACAAATGCAGTGCAAAACCATCCGTGTCGTTATCATAGACAATATCCGGATACATGGTTCGAAAAAACGGTTCGGATACCATTTTATAGTAGCCTTTTTTTATGTCCTCATAGGAAAGTACTTCCTTCCGGTGCAGTCCGTAAAGGCGGGACAGGTATTTCTTTTGCTTTGAATTGAATCCGTGAAATTCAATATCCTTAAATATAAACGGTTTATTTCGTGCCGCGAAAGCATTCCTCTTCTCCGTCCGTACTGTACAGGATTCCTCACGGGGAATTTTGCCTTTCATATCGTTCATTACCCGAATAGTGGCCTGATATCCACTATCAATCAGTGCTTCCGCTTTACGGAAATCAAAGGCCGTATAGCCTTCCAGGTCGGGTTCAATATAAATTCCTGAATCAGGTATTCGCCCGGGATCAGATTTATCAAGCAGCATAAATAATAGTGACTGTTGCAGTAACCGGTCATCATCCTGATAAGGGTACTCCTTGAATACTTTTGCTGAAACATTGACCCCAATAATGACATCACTTTCGAATTCTCTATTGGCCACATCCACAGGAAAATTATTATATATACCTCCATCAAAAAGATATTTACCCTTGATGCGAATAGGCTTATAAAAAAACGGAACAGATAAGGAGGTTCGAAGCGCAGATGATAATGAACCAGAATCAAGGATAACTTCGGATTGGGTAAATATATCTGAAGCAACAATACGTGCAGGCACAAATAAGCTGTCAAAATTATACCCGGCGTTTGCTCCCGGCTGAGCTAATTTTT
>CAYGOW010000118.1:2393-9457 GCA_964351425.1 uncultured Roseivirgaceae bacterium | reverse complement strand
ATCATTAGACTATGGACCGCCGAGATGTATTAAAACGAACTGCGCTATTTTCCGGGGCCGCCATTGCTGCTCCGCTCTACAGTGGCTTACTTACGGGATGTACCTCGAAACGGGTGGCTGAAGACGTATTCAAACCTGTCCAGTTCACCGACGAGCAATATTTGATGCTCGGACAACTTGCGGATGCCCTTCTACCTGCTACGGACTCGCCATCTGCTACCGAAGCAGGAGTGCCACAGGTGATTGATTCACTGGTGGGTGAAGCCTATGCTGAAGCAGACCGCGCCTCCTACATGGAGCAGTTCAACGCCTTGGCAGCCTTCCTGAACAAGGAGGATTTTCAGAATGGATCAGCAACTGAACGCGAGGCAGTTTTACGGCAACTGGAGAATTCATCCGGGGTGGTGAAAGAAGCATGGGTTCATGTGAAACAACAGATTATCGCGATGTACCTGACATCGGAAACTGTGGCGGAGAATTATCTTAATTATGAACCGGTACCCGGAACGTATGAACCCTGCATCAAACTGTCTGATACCAACGGAAAAGCCTGGGCAATATGAATGTAAACATAAAAGGTAAGAAGGAAGTAACCTGGGATGCGATAGTGATCGGTTCGGGTATCAGCGGTGGATTTGCCGCGATGGAATTGTGTAAAAAGGGCTATAAGACCTTGGTGCTGGAACGGGGCAGGATGGTGAAGCACGGGGAATATCCCACGGCCAATATGGATCAGTGGGATTTACCGCACCGGAATTTAGTCACTGCCGAAGAGAAGGCCGCGCATTATTTTAAGCAAAGTCGCCTGAGTTGGTGGGTCAACCAGGACAATAAGCACTGGATCAATAAGGATGATGAATATCCTTATGATGAAGTGGAGCGGTTTGACTGGATCCGGGGCCATCACGTAGGAGGACGATCGATCATGTGGGGAAGACATTGCTACCGGTGGAGTGACATTGATTTTGAGGCGAATTTGAGGGATGGGATCGCCATTGACTGGCCGATCCGCTACCAGGATATCGAGCCGTGGTATGATTATGTCGAAACATTCGTGGGGGTAAGCGGACAAAAAGAAGGCCTTAAGCAGGTACCGGATGGGAAATTCCTGAAACCATTCCCTTTAAATTGCGCAGAGCAACACCTTCGTGAAGCCGTAAAAAAAGTATTCCCCAACCGGGTCATTACACCCGGTAGAGTGGCTAACCTGTCAGAATACCATCCCGAACACCATAAAGGCATGCGATCGCAATGCTTGAGCCGGGACCGTTGCTGGCGCGGATGTCCGTACGGAGCCTATTTCAGCAGTCTTTCAGCAACCCTGGCGGTGGCTGCGGAAACGGGTAACCTGACCCTGCAATCCGACACCATTGTTTCAGAAATTGTTTATGACCCTGCATCGCAGAAGGCGAGTTCGGTTCGTGTCAAAGATGCCAATACCGGAGAGGAGAAAGAATTATTTGCCCGGGTGATTTTCTGCAACGCGAGCACCATCGGTTCGACCGCTATTCTCCTAAACAGCCGATCGGATCGTTTTCCTGACGGACTGGGAAATGACAGTGGTGAACTCGGCCATAATATGATGGATCATCATTACGGCATGGGGGTATCCGGTACGCTGGAAGGGATGGAGGATACGTATTACAAGGGCCGTCGTCCCGGAGGTTTTTATATTCCCCGTTTCAGGAATATTGATGAGAATACCCGAACACCGGACTATATCCGCGGATTCGGATACCAGGGCAGTGCCAGGAGGGGAAGAAACGTCCCTGACGGACTGGTCGGAAAGGAATTAAAAGAGGAGATCTTTAAGCCCGGGCCGTACCAATTCTCCATCACCTGTTTTGGGGAAATGCTGCCGTATCATGAGAATAAAATGACCCTGAATTTTGACAAGCCCGACAAACACGGCATGCCTACCCTTGTTTTTGACGCCAAATTACGGGAGAATGAGCGTAAGATGCGGGAAGACGGCGTGAACTGCGGAATGGAAATGCTGGAAGCGGCAGGTTGCAAGGATATTAGTTCCTACAACGAAGAGACGGCCCCGGGCGCATGTATTCATGAAATGGGCACCGCACGAATGGGACGCGATCCGAAGACCTCCGTACTCAATAAGTGGAACCAACTCCATGCGGTACCGAATGTATTTGTCACGGACGGGGCTTGCATGACCAGTGCCGGTACGCAGAACCCAAGTATTACCTACATGGCCTTAACCGCCAGAGCGGTCGATTATATGCATCAGCAGGTTAATGCCGGTAATCTGTAAAGAGATGCCCCGCATGAAATAGAATACCCACGACTCAGTCATGCGCTGAACGATGCCCGGCGAATCATTTCCGAATTAAAGGTGTGGGTACCAGCAGAATGATCTGCCGCCTGACAATTCGCGAATAATCTGCCTCAGATTCCTGCAGCAGAGTGAATAAAGCTGTAACTTAATGGAAACAGCTCGGATACGGCAGCATGACTTCCTTAAGTATCAATATCAGGGCGGACTTAAATTCCTGCGACATTGAATAAGCGTGTTCATGAAACTGTATATTAAATATATGGTCAGTTTAAGATGCAAGATGATTGTGTCGGAAGAACTCAAAAAACTGGGTATACATGCCTCCGTGGTTGATCTGGGTACAGTGGAAATATCAGAAGATATTTCAGCTGAAAAGCATGATGAGTTGAAGGTCAATTTGCTTAAATGGGGCCTTGAGTTGCTGGATGACAACAAGACGATACTTGTCGAAAAGATCAAAAATCTTATCATCGAGATGGTCCATTATTCCGATGAACTACCGAAGGTGAATTATTCCGATTACATCAGCGAAAAACTGGGATATAATTATACGTACCTGGCAAATATTTTTTCAGAAGTGAAAGGGATCTCCATTCAACAATTCATAATTATCAATAAAATAGAACGTGTGAAGGAGCTGTTGATTTACGATGAACTCAATCTCACTGAAATTGCCGATAAACTGCATTACAGCAGCGTGGCGCACCTGTCCAACCAGTTTAAAAAAATCACCGGTCTTACCCCCACCTTTTACAAGAATTTGAAAAATAAGAGGAAGAAGAACCTGGAGGACCTGTAAAGCAATTCCTTTACTTCCCAAACGCAATTGCACGCATTTTACAATGAAAATCAGGGCATTGCAGATACGCATTCTCCGATATGTGATTCATGTAACAAACAACCCTGTGGGTGTAATGCATACCATTCATATTAAAGGCAACTTGCACAGGAGGTGAACGAAAAGTGAGCTTCGCCTGAGGGCATTTTGACACGAGTCAGTATACCATGAGGCTTAACCATACGATTTCAATTATGAGCAAAGAATTTCTCCAGAATAAATACAACGTCGGAGATATCGTGTACGCAAAGGCAAGCCCGGATCGCGCATTAGTCATACGACGCTATGTTGATAGGGTGTACTACTGCAAAATCAGGCAATACCCTGAAGAGAAGGAGTTGGTGTATTTTGACAGGGAGCTTGTGCCCAACGCGAAACTTGCCTTAAAAAATGAGACTGAACGTCCTGTAAGGAATAACCTCAAGGCGTGATTAATTATACCGACCCGGAACAACTTGCTGCCTACGCAGGAAGACCGGGTGTAATTTGAATTTAAAAAAATGGATATTACAAGAAGCTGGCGTGAACAGAAGGTTATGTTAAAATGGCGATACCCATGCCTGAATGACAAGGACTTTCTTTACGAAGAAGGACAAAAGGAGGGGATGCTGGATAAGCTTTCCGGGAAAATAAAAAAGACCCGCGAGGAACTCTCATTGCTCTTTGCCGAAATGCAAACCTATTAGGCAATTTTTCGGATTACAAGACAAGCGGGTACAGTTTAGGATTCCCTCTAAGTTTTCGGGTTAACATGGGAAGAGTGTAACATATACGTTGACCCATGTAACACTCGCTGATGAGAATAGCTCCACCTTTGGTTTAGATGCAGAAATACTTCTGCATTTAAATACACAAGGATTATGGAAAATTCAAATGTTAAAAAGCCACAAGAGGCATTTAAGATTAGAGGAGATTGGAAAGATCAGGCAAAACAGCTGAAATCAAAATATCCCCAACTTACCGATGAAGATTTGAAGTTTGAACAAGGTAAAGAAAATGAATTGCTCAAGAGAGTAGAAACCCGTTTAAACAAGAATCATGAAGAGGTAATTTCTATCATGAATAAGGTTCAACCTGCAAAGGTTTAATCATCCTCCAGTCAAGAATAAAATAAGGGGAGCAATCCTCTTATTTTTTTCATATAAACTAATTACACCATCATGAACTACACCATACTCTACCTCCTCATCCCTGTGGTTTTCATTTTCTTTGTCGGTATCAAAATCGTCAGGCCAACACAAAAGGGATTAATCGAACGCTTGGGAAAGTACAAAAAACTGGCTCAACCGGGGTTCCACTGGATTATTCCGCTGGTGGACAGAATGTTTTTGGTAAACATTACCGAACAAATGGTTGATGCGGAGCCACAGGAAATTATCACCAATGATAACCTGAATGCCCGGGTCGATGCGCAGGTATACTTTCGGGTAAAATCAGATGAAGCAAGTGTGAAAGGTTCGACTTATGATGTAAATAATTACAGTTGGCAAATTGTCAACCTGGCACGTACCACACTTCGTAATATCATTGGTACGCTTACGCTTAAGTCGGCCAATAGTGAAAGGGGGAGAATCAATAAGGAGCTTCATGAAACCCTTCATAATGAGACGAAAAGCTGGGGCATTGAAATTATCCGTACGGAATTAAAAGAAATTGATCCGCCAACAGATGTGCAGGAAACCATGAACAAAGTGGTGAAAGCAGAGAATGAAAAAATTGCGGCAATCGATTTTGCCACAGCGGCAGAGACGGTGGCAGACGGTGTGAAGCGAGCCAAAATTAAAGAGGCAGAAGGGTATAAGCAGGCGCAGATCCTGCATGCCGAAGGAGAGGCGGAAGCTATTAAGTTGGTGAATGAAGCGGCGGATGAATACTTTATTGGTAATGCCCAATTGCTCAGAAAACTGGAAGCCATGGAGAATGCATTGCAAAACAATACCAAGGTGATTGTACCAACCGGTACTGACCTGGTCAATGTGGTGGGAGAAATGGCGGGTATTCTCCCGTTAAAGGAGAATGGAAAGCACATTCCAATAAACCCGGTCAATCGATAATCATTCAGGCAGGTTAAACAATTACCACTGTGAGCGACGTAGAATACGAAAAGGCAAAGACATTTATAACCCGGGATACCATCGAGTATGTTGCCCATTCGGTAATTATAAAGACCATCCTTAAGAAACCAACGGGGCATGTGGCCCTTTCATCATTTGATTATGATGAAATTCTGTCTGAAAAGCCTCTGCCCTTTGATAACCTGATCCAGGTAATTGAGGGAGGTGCTGAAATTACTATAGATAAAGTATCCCATTTGGTCGACACGGGACAAGCAATCATCATCCCGGCACATGCTGTCCATAGTATTCGGGCCAAGGGACGTCTCAAGATGATCTCTACGGTAATCAAGAGTGGGTACGAGGAGTATATGTTGTAGGAGTAAAAGCAGCAGGTTTTCATAAAGGGCCCTATTTACAAGCATTGGACATAAGGGCCTGGCTACAGGTGGGAATAATGTAAATATCACCGGGCTGTTTGTAATACATTCCAAGGGTAGATGACGGACCTTTGAGTATGGGTAAAGGTATGACTATTGAGTAATGGAAAATCCTTTTTCGATAGTATCCACATTACTGTGAAACCTTGCCTTGTATCAATAAAACATTACAGTTATCAAAAAATTAAAATTTTCTAAAACAGAACGATCTGACTTTGCAAGTACATTGCGTGCCAGGGTGAATGAGTATTTCAAACGAAGCGATAAAAGCAAGTTTGGGAATCGGCGAATGATTTTGAAGACCATTGTTATGCTCAGTGTCTTCTGTATTCCGCTGATCATTATCAGCACCGGAGTGGTTACAAGTGTGTGGGCGTTGTTTGCCTTATATATTCTCAGCGGATTGGGAATGGCAGGTATTGGAATGGGGGTCATGCATGATGCCATTCACGGGTCGTATTCAAAAAACAATTCGGTGAATAAATACCTGGGCTATACCATGAACCTGATCGGGGCGAATGATAGTGTATGGAAGGTACAGCATAATGTGTTACATCATTCCTACACTAATGTTCAGGAAGGTGACGACGATATCAATGCGCCATTTTTTCTTCGGTTTTCTCCGAATGCCAAGCATTATTGGATC
The DNA here is from genome assembly GCA_964351425.1 of uncultured Roseivirgaceae bacterium. GTDB lineage: Bacteria > Bacteroidota > Bacteroidia > Cytophagales > Cyclobacteriaceae > JAUILA01. The sequence continues at coordinate 3,183 of CAYGOW010000118.1, read as the reverse complement.
CACCGGTTTCAGCATATTTACGTTTGGTTCTTTTACGGACTTTCGACGTTGTCATGGGTAACCACAAAGGACTTTGTCCGACTAAACAGGTATCGTAAATTGGGGTTCTTCCAAAGCAAATCAGAATATAAGCACGTGTTGCTGAAAATGATTTCATGGAAACTCCTGTATTATTCCTATGCGCTGATATTACCATTGATCATGGTGCCGCTTCCTGTCTGGATCATTCTCCTGGCTTTTCTATCGATGCATTTTGTAACCGGACTGGCCATTAGTATTGTTTTTCAAACAGCACATATTAATCCTGATGCGGAATTTCCGCTTCCTGACAAGGCGGGAAATATTCCTGCCAACTGGTCGGAGCATCAATTGGCAACTACCAGTAATTATGCGCCAAGGAGCAGGTTTTTCTCGTGGTTGATTGGTGGTCTAAATTATCAGATTGAGCATCATTTGTTTCCCAACATATCGCATACGCACTATCGGAAATTATCTCCGATTGTGGCTAAGACTGCGAAGGAGTTTGGGGTGACGTATCACGTGAAGAAAACCTTCTTCGCCGCAATTCGCGACCATGTGAAGATGCTTCGTCAGCTTGGGACAGCGTCCTGAGACTGGAGCAAAACGCAGGTACCAGTAAAAACAGCGGGGAAATTAAAAATTCTACAACCTAAAAATATAAGATCATGTCAGCGGAAAAAGAAGGCAAGATGAAGTCGAATAAAACGGCTCCTGCCAAAACACTTAAGGAAAAACGTGCCGCCAAAGAACAGAAACGCAAAGACAAGCG
>CAYGOW010000118.1:0-2383 GCA_964351425.1 uncultured Roseivirgaceae bacterium | reverse complement strand
TATGGAAAGGTAGAACTTGTAGTTGTAACCTATCCGTACGATGATTTTTTTCTATTCAATTAATGAGAGGGTTTACGTGCCTTGATGATAATTTCATCAGAGTACTTCACCCAATCGTAGGTATAATGCACACTTTCAGGCAAACAAATGCGTGATTGCACACGCTGCAAATTGCCCATGTGTAATGAATGATTAGCGGTTATTGACGAAGAACTTTTATTCTCCTTCGTATTCGATGCCGAGGATGCGCTCTTCAAACATGCCCAGGGCGATCTTATCTTCACCCAATACATCAAAGAGTTCGAGTGCCCGTCTCGCCACGTATTCTTCCTCAATCTGTTCCATGACAAACCAGCGAAGGAATTCTTCCGTTGCCACATCGTTGAATTTACGACATGCCTGTACAATTTCGTGGATGGAATCACTTACGGCAATCTCATGGTCCAGGGCTTTTTCAAAAACCTCCCGCAATGAACCAAACTCATGCTGGCTTTCTCCTACAGTAGGAGAGATGGCATCACATTCCATGTCACACAGGTAGTGGAAAAGCTTGAGTTGATGTTTCCTTTCTTCGTCCGACTGCTGGAAAAAGAATTCGGCACTATTGTCATAGCCCCGGACATCACACCAGGACGCCATGGCCAGATAGGACGCAGATGAATGCGCTTCCATTTTGATCTGCCTGTTTATCAGTTCGACTATTTCTTCTTTAAGGACGCGATGTCTTCGGAGTAAATCTTTCATGAGTAGTTATTCTTATTTTCGATTCAGAAATTGAATACGTTTTTGCGTAGCACTTTTTGAATCGATGAGTTTAATGCTAATATATCAAAGGTACCATTAAGAAGCGCTCTAAATTGCAGGATTTCCTCCAGGTTAAGCAAGAGAAAACGGTCGCAATGCGGCAATCTGATGATCTCATAATCAGGTGCAGAAGGATCCAGTAAATCCAGGATGTCCAGATTCATTAAAGTCTTTCGTAGAATGTAGAGGTCACAGAGTCTGAAAATGATCTGATCCTGCTGGTAGGTGAGGACAAATGAATCAGAATCGGTGCACTGGCTGATCGTGGCTGACTTGGTGCTAAAAATCTCTTCCTGCATGTTTATTCAGTTTGTACATAGTGGGACACGAACCGCAATATTTCCCCTTTTTCTTCAAGTACTTGAAACAGCATTCGCCCTTCACCTTGCACTGCTTACGCCTTTGAGGGGCATAAGCTGAATATAGTTTAGAGACCGGTAATGCGGTTGGTTTTACTTCCATTCAGGGATACGATTTGTCCTTCGCAAGATACAGGTGTAAATATACTATGAAAATGACTATTTAGACTAATTCTAAATGACTTTTGTCATGTTTTTTTATTTCATTCATTCATCATAAGAAGAGACCAATGGATTCGTATAAAAAGGGGACATGAATTCGGAGAATACTGGAACCTGCTCATTCATGAGAAAATCGCGGATTAATTTAGGCCCAGGGCTTGACTTGGTTCAGTCAAGAGACAAAATACGTGTTACATGAGATCATCATCTGAGGAATTAATTGTCATGCTGGAATTTATAAATCTGAAGGCATAGCTAATCGCGATACCCACCAGGCCCATGATGGGATAATCATATCCCGCTTTAATTCCGGAGGCAACGATTTGTGGACTTATATCTCCTGCCACTTCAATAGCTTCAAAAGCCTGTTTTACCTGCAGTATTAATCCAAGAAATCCAATGATCAAACAGATGGCGCCCAATGGTACGACAAAGCTCTTGTTGATTTTGCCTCCTTTTCGTGAAATGTCATACTGCCTAATACCAAGAATGACAATCAGAATAATAAGTGCGTATTGAAATGCGGCAATCGGGCTATGAAAGGGGTTAAGAAAATCCATGGCCAAGTATACTGCAAAATTATGTAATTGAATAAGCTAGCTGGATCTCATGGAAGAATTCCAAGTGAGTTTATACGACTCGTTAACGAAGATCCTTTTCGATATCAGCGATAATCTCCTCCGCCAGCTCAATGGTCTTAACGTAGAATCCTGCCAGTAACTCAGACTGGTATTTTCTCCCGTTAACCATTATCTCAAGTTGCTTGTCAGCAATTACACTTTCCAGATCTAAATCCGGCAGGGGTCTGGGGTCGTCCTTATATAGTTGAGCCTGTCGGGGCCAGGGATTAGTTTTATTGTAAATCCACGAATAATTGGCCTTTACATAGGGCTCATACATTGTCTTAATCTCGACGTTGGCATTTTCCTCCCGGCTTTGTAATTGGTCAATAAATCGGTAATAATTTAATAGCCTGGCCTGAAGGTCGTCATCAATAAATGACATACCGTTGGTAGTTAAAAGCGCATTAATCCCACTCTCATTTACCTCGAGATTTC
>CAYGOW010000117.1:7545-9462 GCA_964351425.1 uncultured Roseivirgaceae bacterium | reverse complement strand
AAGCCAGGTGGTCAAAAGAAGTTCAAATAAATTGTTGCAGGGAAATTTATACGTTAATTTTGCTGTTTAAACGTTGGAATTAACTTCGATTTATGAATTACGGCAAAGAGGATGTTTTAAAAGCCCTGGGGACGGTAAATGATCCCGATCTGAAGAAAGACCTTGTCACCCTGGGTATGATTAAGGATGTTGAGGCATTTAGTGATGCGGTTAAATTTACGGTGGTCCTTACCACACCGGCATGTCCGTTAAAAGAAATGATCAGGATGGATTGTGAAAAAGCAATTCATTCACTCATCTCGGAAGATCTGCGCGTCGAAATCAACATGACCTCTCAAGTCACGACCACACGTGACAATACCCCCATATTGCCGAATGTGAAGAATATTATTGCCATCGCCTCCGGAAAAGGCGGCGTGGGTAAGTCCACCGTTGCCGCCAACCTGGCAGTTGCATTAGCAAAACAAGGGGCTAAAGTAGGTTTGATTGATGCCGATATTTTCGGACCGTCCATGCCCGTCATGTTCAACTGCGAACACGAACAGCCCGGGGTTCGGCAGGTGGAAGGAAAAAACCTGATTGTGCCCCTGGAACAGTATGGTGTGAAGATTATGTCCATCGGATTCCTGGCTCCACCTGAAAATGCGGTGGTATGGAGAGGTCCTATGGCCAGTTCGGCGTTACGCCAATTCATGAGTGATGCTGACTGGGGACCACTGGATTACCTGCTCATAGACCTGCCTCCGGGCACCAGTGATATTCACCTGACCATGGTGCAGACGGTACCCGTTACCGGGGCAGTGATTGTGACTACCCCACAGAAGGTTGCCCTGTCGGATGCCCGTAAGGGGGTACAAATGTTTAAGCAGCCACAGATCAATGTTCCCGTCCTTGGGATCGTAGAAAATATGGCGTATTTTTCACCACCGGATATGCCTGATAAAAAATATCATATCTTTGGCGAAGGCGGCGGAGCGAACCTTTCAAAACAACAAGGTGTTCCTTTGTTGGGTCAATTGCCCATCGTTCAGGAAGTTCGCGAAAGTGGTGACAATGGATACCCCATAGCGCTGAAAGAAGGCATTATGGCTGAAGCATTCAATAAACTTGCCGAGGCCGTTGCCCAGCAGGTAGCCATTCGCAACGCGAATATGGAAGAAACGAAGAAAGTCGAAGTAAATTAATTCTATGACATCAGCAACAACTGAAAACGAACTGGTAGGGAAGATCGAGCAAGCGCTTGATCTGATACGGCCTTATCTGGAAACAGACGGGGGAAACGTGAAGGTATTGGAAGTTACTTCAGACATGATCGTGAAACTCGAGTTATTGGGTGCCTGTGGATCTTGCCCGATGTCCACCATGACCCTGAAAGCCGGCGTTGAGGAAGCCATTAAAAAGGCTGTTCCTGAGATTAAAGGTGTTGAAGCCATTAATATCACCAAGCCGGGTGACCCAAATGCCAAACTTCCAGACAATTTGAGATAACGTGTTGGGGTCAAAGCGCATTATAACCAGCCTCAATGGCCTGTTGATGGCGGGTTTTATATGTTTGCTGTTACCCATTTACGGATATAGTCAAACCACGGAGCCGCCTGAAAAATGTGCGCTGGACCATTATGAAAAATGGCAATCCATCCAGTCCGTTCCGGTCGAAAGTGACGACCAGTTTGAGCGCTGGATCTCCAAAAAGCTCTCAGAGAGAAACAACTCCCCTCTCTCCTCATCTAAAATAAATGAAGTAGTCACCCTGCCTGTGGTCGTTCATGTGATACACCGCGGGGAACCCATTGGTAGTGGGGTTAATATTTCAGACGAACAAATTCTCTCGCAAATCGAAGTCCTCAACCAGGATTTCAGGCGTTTAAATGATGACCGTGTCAATACGCCGGCTGATTTCCTGCCGGTAGCTGCGGA